>JAJRSV010000312.1 GCA_024278655.1 Bacteroidota bacterium
AAGCAAACCGGAAACATAACTGAACATAATATCTCTTGTTGTAAGATCCACATAAATTAACTGCTGAACTCCTGACAACGTAGAAGCCGATGCATTTAATTGAAAGCTGTTTCTGTACTCAGGCGGCTGGTTATCGAGCACATGGTAATTATTGTTTGATAAATCGTATGTAACCGCTTTCGAAGAAAACGGCTGAACATTTAGTGTAATAAAAAGCTGACTACCCGAAGCATCCTTTACACCGGGGAAAACAATATTCAAACTTACCTCATCGCCCGAAGGGTTATCGACAGACAGATCGATAAAGCCCTGTAAAAACACGGCGCTGTCGATTTCCGCACCGTCGGGAAAAGGAATGTAAAGCGTAACCTGCTGCGAATCGGTTAACACGGGAACATCGGTAACGGAAGAAGTTCCGTTTAGCTGAATGAAGTCGGCAATATCGGAATTAAGGTTGAACAGATCCGATTCAAGAACATAAATACTGTCTTCAACCGTTTGTCCTTCGATTACAATATGACCCTGTTCTTTTATAAGCTCGTCGATGGTAAATCTTCTGTTGGCTATCGGCAGGTTTAAATCCGTATCCCATTGGGGAAATACAATCCGGTCGGGTAAATCATAACATCCCGTAATAAGCAGGATTGTTAAAAGAAAGGAGAATAATATTTTCAGCAAACGATGTTTCATAATTATTTAGTTCCGTGCAGGAATTTAAAGTGACCTACTCCACACTGGAAACTCAACCACCATCGTTTGCCGGGGAGTAGATTTTGACTTAAAACCTCTAATTTTATGCCAAAATTAAAGCTTTTAATACGATTATAGTGCCCGGGGTTATAA
This sequence comes from Bacteroidota bacterium, assembly GCA_024278655.1. Classification (GTDB taxonomy): domain Bacteria; phylum Bacteroidota; class Ignavibacteria; order Ignavibacteriales; family Ignavibacteriaceae; genus BMS3ABIN03. Next base: position 844 of record JAJRSV010000312.1, read on the forward strand.
GTTTTCCAGGTAGTTTTTACGGTGTTTTCCGGGTAATTATTACAAAAAAAAACGCCATACCTTAACAAGTAAAGTATGGCGCTGAAATGAGGGGATATTTAAGAAAACAATTTAGTTAACTTTTTCGCTCTCTTTCGGTGCAACGAAACCGAAATGCTGATTGGGCATATCGATTTTTATTTCACCGAATCTTGCCTCGTATTTATCAATATTTTCTTTAAGTGCTTTAAGCAACATTTTTGCATGCTGCGGAGTAGTAATTATCCGCGCATGAACTCTTGCTTTGGGAACGCCCGGCACCACACGGGTAAAATCAATAATGAATTCTGCCGGTGAATGTGTTATGATAGCAAGGTTGGAATAAATTCCTTCCGCTTCTTTTTCACCCAGCTCAATACTTATTTGTTTACCCTGCGGTTGCTTAATCTGAGCCATAATTTACTCACCTGTTCCTCTCAATTGATCGACTTTACTAAATGCATCCATTGCTTTTTCTTCCATATCCAATACGCTGTAAACTTTGCCCAACAATTCCCAAACATCTACGTTATCCGGTTCAAGTTTAACAACTTCTTCGAGGTATGGAATTGAAAGCCGGTATTTCTCTTTATAACTATCGTCCATTTTACCGGATCTTTCAATTTCTTTACTCATCTCAGTTCCCCACTGCACATAAGTTACACCAAGGTTATACGCAGCGTTTGCGTAGTCCGGATCAATTTCTAATGCCTTTTTGAATTGTTTTTCGGCTTCGGCGTAATTACCCACTTGCAGAAGTATAACACCGTAGTTGTACCTGAATACTTTATCATCGGGATTTTTCTCGACCAGTTCTTTAAAAGAATTAAGCGCAACATCTTCCCTGCCGGTTTCCACATAGCATGCCGAAAGTGTTTTCAATAATTCACCGTCATCGGGATACAGTTTTGTACCTTCTTCCAGTACTTCAATTGCTTTATTGAAATATTCCTGGGCTTTTATACTATCTTCGGGGTTACCTTCCATCTGGTATTTTTGCCTTGCGTTTACACCGTCGGTGTAATAAATCTGTCCCAAATATTTATAGCCGTCAAGTTCTTTATTTATTTCTATCAGCTTCTGAAGCGGCTCAATAGCATCTTCGTTTCTGCCGTCCATCAGGTACACAAAAGCCAGGTTTCTGTAGGTTAAAGCAGAATCAGGTTCGATAAGAGTTGCAAGTTTATATGATTCAATTGCTTTATCGAAATACATTTTCATGCTGTCCGGATCCTGTGTTTCGGAACCGCGTTTATAATAACTGAACCCCCTGTTAAAACTTTCAGCCCATTTTGAAAGTTTGTTGTTGGTAATTTCGGTTTCGAACTTTTTGCTTATAGCCAACGACTTCTCGTATGCCATAACCATACTGTCGAGTACACCTTTTTCACCGTAAACATACCCCATTAAATACCAGCCTTCATCACTCTTGGGATTTTTGGAAACTTCTTTCTTAAGAACATCAAGAGCTTTATCGAAATTTTCCTGCTGAATATAAAGGCGGGCGGAGGTTAATTCAGTTGATGTACACTGAAAAGCGGTGAAAATCAAACCCGTAAGTAAAGAAACAATTATTAATAATCTTGTTTTTTGCATCTTCGCTCCATTATATATTTTATTTTTAACAACGCCAAAGTTACCATATTTCTTAAAGAAATACCATATCCCAAAGCGGGTTGAATGTTAAATTTTTCTCTTTGTTCTGCAAATCAGCCGGGGTTTAAACAATTGCACGGAATACTCTTTTGTTTTTAACTATTCCATCGCTTATAATGCTTAAAACCTTTGAGAAAAGGTATTTCTTTAATATTTTTAACCTTAAAAAACGAGGTGATTTTTGAAGGCGGAAGATGTAATACGATCGGTACCGAAGGTGCTGTTACACGATCATCTGGACGGGGGATTGAGACCTGAGACAATTATTGAATTGGCGGAAGAACAGGATTATAAGAAACTACCCACTAAAGACCCTAAAGAATTGGCAGAATGGTTCCACAGGGGAGCAAACAAAGGAAATCTTGTTGAGTACCTGCAGGGCTTCGAACACACCACCGGCGTAATGCAAACAAAAGAAGCACTCGAACGCGTGGCTTACGAAATGATGGAGGATATGAAAAAGGACGGTGTTTGCTACGTGGAAACCCGCTTCGCTCCCGTTTACCATACTCAAAAAGGATTGTACTACGAAGATGCAGTAAGTGCAGTGCTAAGCGGATTGAAAAAAGGCAAGGAAGATTTCGGCGTCGGTTACGGGCTTATTCTTTGCGGTATGAGAAATATGAAAAATACTCTTGAGATTGCAGAGTTGGCTGTTAATTTCAGAAACCAGGGAGTTGTCGGGTTCGACCTTGCGGGCGAAGAAGGCGGTTACCCGCCGAAAAAACATCTCGATGCTTTTCAATTTATTCAGCGCGAAAATTTTAACATTACAATTCATGCCGGCGAAGCGTTCGGTAAAGAATCTATCTGGCAGGCAATCCAGTGGTGCGGCGCACACCGTATCGGGCATGCCACTCATCTTAAAGAAGATTTTACTTACGACAGCAAGGGCAATGTTATTGCTTTCGGCGACCTTGCACAATACATTCTCGATAAACGAATTCCTTTGGAGATTTGTCTGCTTAGCAACGTTCACACAGGCGCGGTTGATAAACTTGAGAATCATCCGTTCGGAGTTCTGTTCAAAGAAAAGTTCAGGGTAACGATTAACACCGACGACCGCCTGATGAGCGACACTACAATGACAAATGAATTTATGCTTGCAACAAAGTACTTCAACTTAACACTTGACGACATCGAGAAAATTACAATCAATGCAATGAAATCTGCATTTATTCATTACAACGAAAGATTATATTATATATACAATATAATTAAACCGGGATTTCAGAAAATAAGAGACAAACTGTTATCAATCAAAAACCTATCGGATGAAAATGAAAAAACTATTTCAAAATTATAACTTCGAGTTCAATAAAAACGAAAGGAAACTTCTTTCAACTTTTTGCAAACAATCGCTGAAGCAAATGGAGGGCGATAACAAATATTTTTCCGAAGCGCGCGCATTCAATTCAATCCTGAATAAAATCGAATCGGATAGCGAAATAGTTAAGCTTACAAAAGATGAAAAGCGAAAGTTGACTTTTCAGTTAAAGCAGAATATTGATTATATAAAAAAACAGATGGACAACAGTTGGTTCATTAAAAAGTGGTTGATGAAATCGCTTTATAATCAATACGTGAATTTGTTTGAAACTCATTTTAAAGGATAGAAAGATGATTGCAGAAGAAGAAAAAACTAAAATAAAAGCTCCGCATGGAACCGAATTAACCTGCAAAGGATGGGTTCAGGAAGCGGCAATGAGAATGCTGATGAACAACCTGGATCCGGAAGTTGCAGAGAACCCCGCAAAGCTTATAGTTTACGGCGGAAGCGGAAAAGCGGCACGTAACTGGGAATCGTACGAAGCAATAATTACGGCATTAAAAGAACTTGAGAACGATGAAACGCTTCTCGTTCAATCCGGTAAACCTGTGGCTGTTTTTAAAACTCATACCGATGCACCGCGTGTTTTAATCTCCAACGCAATGCTTGTTCCCAAATGGGCAACGTGGGATGAGTTCAGACGGCTCGAAGGTTTGGGACTCACGATGTACGGACAGATGACCGCAGGCAGTTGGATTTACATCGGAACTCAGGGAATACTGCAAGGTACCTACGAAACTTTTGCAGAGTGCGGAAGAAAATATTTTAACGGTACACTCAAAGGTAAGTTTATGCTTACTGCGGGACTTGGCGGTATGGGTGGCGCTCAGCCGCTTGCCGCAACAATGAACGGTGCCGCTTTCCTCGGTGTTGAAGTTGACAGGGCAAGAGCACAGAAAAGAGTCGATACCGGATACCTTGACGTAATTACCGACGACCTTGATGAAGCTTTAGACAAAGTACTCAATGCAAAAGAAAAAGGCGAAGCTTTATCGGTTGGATTAATCGGAAACGCAGGAGAAATTCATCCGCAGATTCTTGAAAGAAATATTACTCCCGATGTGCTTACCGATCAGACTTCGGCACACGATACGCTTAACGGCTACGTTCCGATGGGAATGAGCTTTGAGGAAGCATTGCAGTTGAGAAAAGACAATCCCGATGAATACATCAAGCGTGCAAAGGAAACGATTACGGTTCATGTAAAAGCAATGTTAGAGTTTCAAAAACGCGGTGCCATTACTTTCGATTACGGAAACAACATAAGAGGCGAAGCAAAAGATAACGGCGTCGATAACGCATTCGATATTCCCGGATTCGTTCCCGAGTTTATCCGTCCCCTTTTCTGCGACGGAAAAGGACCTTTCAGATGGGCGGCATTATCCGGCGACCCGAACGACATTTACGTTACCGACGAAGCAGTGAAAGAAACATTCCCCGAAGATGAAGCCCTTATTAACTGGATTAACATGGCTCAGAAGAAAGTTCACTTCCAGGGATTACCTTCGCGCATCTGCTGGCTCGGTTACGGAGACAGAGCAAAGATGGGAAAAATATTTAACGACTTGGTTGCAAGCGGAAAAGTTAAAGCACCCATTGTAATCGGAAGAGACCATCTCGATTGCGGCTCTGTTGCATCGCCTAACCGCGAAACCGAAGGAATGAAAGACGGAAGCGATGCAATTGCCGATTGGCCCATTCTTAATGCTCTGCTGAACTCAATAGGCGGTGCAAGCTGGGTATCGGTTCATCACGGCGGCGGTGTGGGTATCGGAAATTCGATTCACGCAGGAATGGTTATAGTTGCCGACGGAACAAAAGAAGCCGAACGCAGGTTGGAAAGAGTGCTTACTTACGATCCCGGTCTCGGCATTGTTCGCCACGCCGATGCGGGTTACGAGCAGGCAATAAATAATGCTAAAAAGTTCGGATTGAAAATTCCGATGCTCAAATAACAAAGGCACTTTATGAGAATTAATTTAAGCAGAAAAAATCTGATTGTGCTTGTTACACTATTTTCGTTAATAGTGTCCGGTTTTATCTTTTTGAACGGCATTCAAAACGAAACGGAAGACGAAACCGGAAAGACGCTGCAAGTTGCCGATGACTGCACTTTTAACGGAATTGCACTGCACGGAAAAGTACAGTTTGTTGAAAGCAACGCCGATATAAAAGTAAAAATAGTTGATTCGTTCCCCGATCTTAATGTGAAGGTTGTAAATTCATTTCCGGACGAATGCGGTGAATGGCAGATTGTTGATTCGTTCCCGGATTTCAAAGTGCAAATCGTTGAATCGTTTCCGGATATAAAAGTGAAATTCGTCGAATCGTTTCCCGGTTTGCCGTAAGTTGTTCTACCAAAATAAAGAAAAAACAAACAGAGGTTAATCATGAAAGTAAAAATCCTTATAGCCGATAAACTCCCCGAACAATACATCGAAGAATTAAAAAATCTAAATGTAGATGTTGAGTACAATCCCAAGCTCGGCGAAAATGATTTGCCCGAAGCTGCTAAAGATAAAGATATACTCGTGGTTCGTTCCACAGTAGTTAATGCTAAAACAATTAGTTCTTCCCAAAAACTAAACCTGATAATACGAGCCGGAGCCGGCGTAAACAACATAGATATTTCGGAGGCAAACAAACGTGGTGTATATGTTGCCAACTGCCCGGGAAAAAACTCTGTGGCAGTTGCTGAATTAACCGTAGGATTAATAATTTCACTCGACAGGCGGATACCCGATAACGTTATCGATTTCCGCAACGGTAAATGGAATAAAGCCGAATACTCGAAAGCAAAGGGATTGAAAGGAAGAACCATCGGTGTTATAGGTTATGGAAATATTGGTAAAGAAGTTGCCAAAAGAGTTGAAGCTTTGGAGATGAAGGTTCTTATAAAAGATATTTCCAGGGTTAACGGAAAGATGGTTAAGGATTTCTCGGACATGAATGAAATTCTTCCGCAATGCGATATTGTTACAATTCATCTTCCGGCTATTCCGCTTACAAAAAATCTTTTTAACAAAGAGATGTTCGGTTATATGAAAGAGAATGCTCTGCTGATAAACACATCACGTGCCGACATTATTGATGAAGATGCAATGTTAGATGCAATTAAAGAAAAAAACATACGGGTTGCACTCGATGTATTTAGGGATGAACCGGAATATAAGCAAGGCGAGTTAAAATCGAAGCTGCAAGAGAACCCGAATATTTATGTTACACATCACATAGGTGCTTCAACCGAACAGGCACAGAATGCTGTTGCCGAAGAAGCGATAAACATAATTAAAAACTTCATCAAAAGCGGAACTATTATGCACTGGGTTAACCGCTCGCAGAAAACGGATGCAAAATACCAGTTGGTAGTTAAGCATTACGATAAGCCCGGTGTCCTTGCTTCGATATTCAACATAATTAAGGAAGGAAAGATAAATATCGAAGAAATTGAGAACGTGATTTTTGAAGACGGTATTGCCGCAAGCTGCACGATGAAATTAATTAAACCGGTTACCGATGATATGATAAAGAAGATGAATGAGATTCCCGATGTGCTGAGTATTTCCCTTGCTGAGTTATGATTTGATGGGGGTTACTGTTTTGTGAATTCATTTGGGATTGTGAAGTCAAACCTCACCCTGTGTCCCTCTCCCCCGCAAGCGGGATTTTCAACTTAGTAAGGAGAGGGATTCTTTTACTCCCCTCTCCTTTGCAAGGAGAGGGGCCGGGGGTGAGGTCAAACTGCGCACATAAACAAGTAGTACCTTCGGATATTATTCTTTCCACTTGTGCTTGCTTTTCGATTGTGAAGTCGAACCTCACCCTGTGTCCCTCTCCTTGTTAAGGAGAGGGATTTTTTTTAGATAAATTTTATTTCAATAATATCTTTTAACAAACCATGATAGTACGGAAGCTGTAATAACTCTTTAATGCCTACTACATCCTGATCATCGAGATTGAAAAATACTTTATCAAAATTTTCTTTGATGAAATTCAACGACTCTTCGGAAAAGTTTTCTGTGCCGGATAAATAGCTGTTGTCAAGCTTACCGGCTGCCTCGGTTAATTGGGCTTCCGATTCAATCAAAAGGTCTTTGTTGTTGGATGCTAAAATAAAATTTACAAACGGTGCGGTTAATACTTCTATTACTTCTTCCGCAAAGCTTATTCCTTTTGTATATCTGCTTTCAACAAAGTTCTCATCACCTACAATAATAGTCGGATCGGAAGGAACATCTTCTGTAATTGTTTGCAGTATAATTTCGCTGTCCATATTGTACAATTCTTTAAAAAGAATTTTCGATAAGATAACCTCCATCGAAGAAACATCTCCGGAGAGTTTTATCTTCCTTATATTATTGCTGCCGCCAGGATAATAGATGTATGAATTACTCAAAGGTCCTTCGTACGATAACCCAAATCGTTTGGATACAAAAAATTCTTTGTTGGTTAAAATTTCCATTGTGGGAATAAGTGCAACGGAATCTGTATTTTCATTCAACGATTTGCTGAGCATAGAAGCGGGTTTAAATATAATCCTGCTTTTATACTCTTCATCAAGAGCACTAATAAACGAATGAGTAAAAATATTTTTCGGGAAGAAAATTTCCATAGAAAATAAAAAAGCCGCTATTGAAAGCGGCTGAAACAACGCTTATTGTTTTTTACTTTTAATCCTGGCAGCTTTACCAGAAAGATTTCTTAAATAATAGAGCTTTGCTCTTCTTACATCGCCCTGTTTTAACAGATCGATTTTAGCAATCTTAGGTGAATTCAATCGGAATATTCTTTCAACACCAACACCGCTCGAAATTTTACGAACGGTAAAGGTCCTGTTAATTCCCGCACCTCTTATGGCAATAACATCGCCTTCGAAGGGCTGGATTCTTTCTTTGTCACCTTCAATTACTCGAACGTGCACCTTAATATGATCGCCCACACGAAACTGCGGTAAATCATCTCTTATCTGATCGGGTGCTATTTTACTTAAGTCAACCATCGCTAACTCCGCTAATTATTATATTCTCGCCACTTTTCAGTTAATTTTTTCGATTGTTCTTCTTTCCATTTTTTAATTTCCTTATCGTTCCCCGAAAGAAGTACATCGGGAACTTTCATGCCTCTGTATTCAGCAGGTCTGGTATAGTAAGGAGCTTCAACAACATCACCGTCCTGAAACGAATCGTCCAATGCAGCTTCGCTGTCGTTCAGCACTCCGGGTATCAGGCGAATAACGGCATCAACAATTATCAGCGCCGGTAATTCTCCGCCGGTTAACACAAAATTGCCGATTGAAATTTCATCGGTTGCAAAGTGCTGCCTTACACGGTCATCAATTTCTTTATAATGACCTGCAATAATTATAATATTTTCAG
>JAJRSV010000313.1 GCA_024278655.1 Bacteroidota bacterium
AAAAAGATTTTCTTCATCCTGGTAACTTTTTAATGCGCCATAAACCTTGAATAAAAATCTGTAATAGAAATAAAATCCTGCTGTCAACAGAATAAGAAGCAAAAGAGGATTTCCGACAATTAAATTGAACAGAAAATAGAGAACTACTGCGAGGATTAATCCGAGTATTCCGCCGCCGAAAAAACTTGTTGAAAAACTCTCGGACATATCATCGGAGGTAAAGAAAAATAACACAACCGCCCCGGCTACTATAACAAAATACCAAATGGTTACCAAGAAAATTGATTTTGGCAGGTATATTTCCGGACTAAAATAAGAGTAGGCGAGCAGCAGCAGTCCCGCAATAAGAGGTAGCAGCATTCCGGTTGCAAGTAAAATCCCGTTCCATCTTCCGCCCGAAAGGAACTTTGATTTTATTTTCTTTGCTTTCTCCTGCGCTTCTTTATAACGCTTTGCGATTACAGTACCGGGAAAGTATTCTACAAAAAACCCGATAAATTTTTTCAGCCGGTTGTCAAAATCTTCGCTGCCGTACATCAGCATTGTTTCTTCTTTATTCAGCGGATACTCGTGGTAGAAAACTGAAATCCATGCAATAGTTACAGCATCGAGGTCGTTTAAATCTTTTTCCAATTCTTTTTCGATGTGCTTTCTTTTTTCGTAAAGGTCTCCGGGTTTGTGAATAGCTACTTTCTCAACCGATTTACCGTTCTCTTTTTTGTTTATGTAGAGAACCGGCGTAAAACCGAATCCGCGGATTATTTTCATCAACGCGGTATTATCGTTAAACGGCGAAGTCCGCCAACCGGCATTCTCCATATTAAATATTTCAAAACAATATTCCGCTTCACCGGTGTAGCCGTTCATTTCGAGGAAAGTATAAATTCTCGCTTCTTTATTCTTTAATATTTTTTTATACTTATGAAAATGCTCGTCGAATTCCTTCGCGAGGTCAATAAGATTGTAACACATGTTTCCGCTTAATCCTTCGTAACCTCTTCCCGGATCCAGAATATAAGGTAACATTTTCGGTAATGCTTCCGATTCAAAAGTATATTCGTTTACAGCATCATTAAATTTTTCAAATATATCGGCATTCATAAAATTCAGCCAAACATAGAATTTGTTTTCCTGCATAATATTCGCTGCTTCATCCGGATGATCGAACAAATAACCGGCTAAATCGCTAAGCGAATTGAAATTAATTGAATCCTCTTTTTTCAGATGATAGTATGGAACATTTTTTTCAATCGAGAAACGTAAATCGTAAATAACATAGTAAATGGCGAGTTCCTTTTCGTAACGCTCAAAATAGCTGCGGTACTTTTCCACTTCGGCAACCGCATTTTTCGAAAGAAGATAAAGGTAGAATTTATCGTCCTGATTTGTTAGCAGCTTCCGGTATTCAACAATGTTCTCATCTAAAACGGTTATGATTTCCTTTTTACTTTTGTAAGGTTTCCCGTCAATTCCGGTGTAAGAAAAGTCCCTGTCCAAAACGTAAACCGCAAATGCAGTTCCGGTTTGTTCATTATCTTTAAATTTATAATCGGTTATATCGGCTATTTCAACATAGAGCCGTTTATCTCCCTGTTCCTTCAGCCATTCTTTTACTGTTCCGCGGTAAAGATGTTTGCGTCCCGTCTCGGGATAATCGTTTATAAGCTTTGCAAGCTGTCCGGGTGTTGAAGCGGATAATCTTTTTCCTTTATCGTCTGTACCAAAGTCGAATGGGTTTGTATATTCCGGCTCCGGTTCCGTTATTATATCCGGTGCTTCGTCATTCAACCATTTACCGACTTCCGCATAACCCCAGCGAAACTTATGGTCTCGCAGAGTTAATCCTTTTATTAAGTAAGCAATATCATCATCCATTCCGGCGGACAGGGGAGGATTACCTTCGAACATTAATCTTAAAAATTCCAAATCGTCCATACTGTCAGGCGGAACTTCATCTGACCAGAGTTCCCAAACGGTTATACCGAGTGCGTAGTAATCAACCGCTTTGGTAATAAACGTTTCGCCGCGCAGATTCATTCTGTATTCCGGTGCCGCATAAATAGGTGTTTGAAAAATATTCGTTCTGCGGAATAGTTCACCTTCGTCGATTAGAGAAGCAATTCCGAAATCACCGATTAGAATGTCCTGCTTTATTTTATCTTTTAAGAAAATGTTTGAAGGTTGTATATCGCGGTGAATGATTCCGTTTTGGTGGCAGTAATTAAGCGCCTCTATAATTTCACCGATGAACTTTTTAATCAGTGTTAAATCGGCTACGGGAAGATTATCCGCAAGCGAACCCTGGTCGGCATACTCGAGGATTTCAAAAAACCTCTCTTCAAAGTATCCGTAATCAATCACACGGATAATATCGGGATGTTTGAACTTCCGTATCTTTTTAATCAAATCGATTTTAGGTTTAACGAAAGGATAGTAGTATTTCAGAATGAATTGTTCTTCGTTTCTTTCAATAAGAAATATCTGCGCTTCGGAAGTTGACTCGGATATTTTTTTTATCAGACGGTATTCTTTTTTATTGAAACGATAAAGATTATCCTTTGTCTGTCCGGGCACAATACTGCCTCCGAATCCTGATTTGATAACCTTACCGTCAACCTTTTCCGTTTGACCGGAAAGATTAATCGTCTCGTCAATCCTTACGGTTTCGCCGGAACCGAGCCGGACGGTGCCGGAGTCTTTTATGCTTATTGTGTCTTTACTTTTACTCATTTTAAAATACTTTTCGAATTACCTTTCAATCATCCGCCGAATAGTAATCGTACAAATTCATCATCATTTTTTTAGAGTTATCGGATAAAACTTCAGGTTCCGCTTTAATAGCTTCAGTTAATAATTCCATGGCTTCGCTGTGCATTTCCAGGTTATGGTAAACCGCGGCTACGTTTAACTTCTGCTCAATTACTATTTGATCTTTATCGGTGTTGGTTTGAAGTAAACAGTCCAGAAGTTCATTATGATATTTTAACGATTCGCTGAAACGGTTATTGTTAAAATAAAAGAGTGCAATTGTTCTGAGGGTTTTTAAAAATGCCGGATGTGTGTCCGGTAATATTTTTCTCGCATTCTCAACTGCCAGACAATAATATTTTTCCGCCGTGTCAAGCTCTTCCTTTTTCCAGTAAATAAATGCCATTAAATCCGGAATCATAATCGAATAAGGATTGTTCCCGCCGAAATGTTCTTCATAGTACAATTCGGCTTCGGTTAAATATTTTATTGCCTCATCATATTTTCCCAGCCGTATATATAATTGTCCTGTTTGTATTGTTAGATAGGCTTTTTCAACGCGGTTGTCTTCCGCAATTGTTCCGGTTAAAGAATTATATATTTCCAAAGCTTCTTCGTTTTTAAACATCGCGAAATAAGTATCCGCAATTATTTTATTTACATCGTACAAAAACGGGTGATTACTTTCCAAAGCGGCGGCTGCCTGGTCTTTTACTATTTTGAAATCAATCAGTGCGTCATCAAATTTTCCCAATCCCTTTTCGGTTTTGGCAAGTGCGTAAAGTGTTACGGAATATTCGGAGTGACTAACGCCCAAAGAATTTTTTAATATCTCCAGAATTTCCGTTAGTATTTTATTCGCAAATTCGTACTGCCCGATATCAATAAGCTTATTTGCGTAATCACGTTTGCAAAACACCGTATCGGGATGCTTAGGACCCTGATTAGTTTCATACAGTTCGATGTTATCGGCTAACAGTTCCAGAATCCGGCGCGTGTCTTCTTTTTTTTCCGCATCTTCAATTAGCTTTTTATTTTGCTCCGCTTTCTCTTTCCAGCTTTCGTCAACTGGTTTCTTTTCTTCTTTTTTTGAATCATCATCGTTGTAGAACGAAATTAAATCGGTGTATATTTTCACATAGCTTTCACCCGAACCGTAAAGTGTTTCCGGCTCACATTCAGCGGATATTCTGTTTAATATAACCACACTGTTTTGATAATCCTTTTTAAGCTGGTAATTAACCGAAAGCACAAGCAAACTTTTTACCGCCTGCACGGAATTGACTCCGTAAATTTTTTCGGACAACACTGCTTTTCTTAACAATAAAGGTTCGAGCTTATCATAATTTTTAAAAGGAGCAATTTCATTTATCAGCATTCCCAGTACTTCGATTACAACAACTTCCGTCTCTTCATCCGGCGATGTAAGGTTATCCAGATACTCCCTGTATAAAGCTTCGGCTTTATCGTGTTCATCCGAATTGCTGTAAAGCCCGGCTAAATAATAAAGTTGATTAACTGTTACCGAATCTGTAAAACCGTAAATCTGTTGCGCACGCTCAAAACCATTTTTGTATAACGTTTCGGCTTTCTCCCGGTTCCCGAGCTCGTATTCAATTCTTGCATAGTTGCTTAAGCAGTTTAATATTTCGCTGTCGTACTCAATCTTATTCTTATCTATCGAGTCGAACAATTCTTCGAAATCTTTAACGGCTCCGTTCATATCGCCGTTAAGTTTTTTAGCTCCGGCAATATTATTTAAAGTTAACAATGTCTGCTTATCGAACCGCCCGAGAATTCTTATTTGAATTTTATATAATTCACAAAACAATTCTATTGCTTTTTGATATTCCTCATCGTTCGAATATCCCATTCCCGTATCCAGCAGCATGTTACGGTAGTTAATATCGTCTTCTTCCCAAATGTTTCCGGCTGTTTCAACCGCCTTCGGAATTAATGATAAAACCTGTTCCTTGTAACCCAATTCTCTTTTTACATTAATTATTCTGATTAAAGTGTTGTACGTTATCCTGTGATTCCGTCCGTAAGTTTTTACGTAATAATCGTATATGTGAACCAATTTAGGTTCGAGTAAATCGAATTCCTTTTGTTCGAACAACAGTTCATTAAACAGCTCAAGGTTTTCACAATACCTTAGTGAATCTTTTCCGTACTTCTCTTCGATTAATTCCAGATTGTATTCGATTACCTTCCTTGCTTCATCCGTCTTTTTGTTCAGATAAAGAATTACCGCATAGTTCTGAATGTTTTTAATCGTGTCTTTATGTGTATCGCCGAGTATTTGAATTCTTAAGTCCAATCCTCTTTTTATATATTCTTCCGCCAGATTCAAATTACCTTTATCCTTATTGAGCCCTCCGAACAAATTATAAACCTCGGCTAACCTGATATCTGTCTCGGCCGATTTATCCAGCAAAATATTTTCGGTTTTCTTTATCGTTTCTTCCGCTTCATCGGGCAGTTTTGCCTGAAGGTAAAAAGCTGCAAGATTGAATAAACTGTTTACACTGTTCTTGTGTTCGCTGCCGAAGATTTCCCCGAATATTTTTAATGCCTTGTTCTCAAACTCAATTGATTTTTTATAATCGTCTTTTGCACTGAATAACAATGCGCGCAAATGAAACAACTGACCGTGTTCTTCATCATTTAAATTTTCCTTACTCAACAGCGCTTCAATCTTATCCAGATATTCTTCCGCCATCTCAAAGTTATCTTCCGAAAAAAGTAATTCGACAAAGTTTATCAGGATGCTTATAGTCTTCGGGTGGGATTTGCCGTAAGCGTTTGTACAAATGCCGATGCATTTATTAAAATATTCATGTGCTTCGGTATGCCTGCCGGTTTCGGAATAAATAAAAGCCAGGTTACTTATGGAAGTAACGCTTTCGGGGTTATCGTAGCCGTATAATTCTCCTTCCGCTTCAATCAGCTTTTCGTAAATATTAATTGCATCATCAATCGAATTGTTATTGAAGTATGCACTTGCCAGGTTATTCAGAATACTCAGCTTATCTTTAACCGTTTTATCCGGATCCTTATCGATTATGTCGAGAAGGTTCAGGTAAATTTTTATTGCCTTACCGTATTCCTCTTTTGCGGAATAAACCATACCAAGATTGGAATAAGCTGCTAAAGAGTTTATGTCGTTCTTTTCAATGTACTTTTCGCACAGCGAAATTGCTTCCCGGGCAAATTTCTCTGCTTCTTCTATTTTATTTAAATCGAGATTAATAATTACCAGACGTGAAAGCGACGCACGTACGAAATCATCACTTTCATCAAGCTTTTTTCTGCTCCATTCATAAACAGTCTCAAAGTAGTTTACCGCAATATCAGGAATTCCGAGACCTTCGAATAACAATCCGAACACGGTAATTACCGATATTGCTTCCTTAAAATTGTATTCCTTTTCCCGGATGAAATTAAGCAGCGATTCGGGAGAGTATATCCCGGATGGGGAAAAATCAGGAGATAACCAGACCCAGTAGCGCGACAGCATTAACTCGTTATCTTTGCTTACAAAAAGTATAATTACCGTTTCCATATCCGAAAGAAAATCGTAAAGACCTTTTTTATCATCGAGCAACATAAACTGCCGGGCAATTTCCTTTACCGATCTTTCATTCATTTCGTTGTTCATAAAGTAATCGATAATTTTTTTGCT
>JAJRSV010000314.1 GCA_024278655.1 Bacteroidota bacterium
AGACATGCTGGCGCTGCAGAAATAATCACCACTTTTGAATAATGAACGCCGGACAAGGAATTTTGAATTAAGAAGTTTTGAACTATAGAGATTACAAATGTTGGTTTTGGAAAACGACACCGAAGGTGTCAAACGTTTGTAGAAAGAACGAAAACCCAACATTTGCAGAACAACCGCGAGGCGGTTGAAGTTACCGCCTGCCCGGGCATTCTTCTTCGATACCTTCGGCATCGTTCACGTCATCTCGGTTTTTTTCTTGTTACAAACGTTCGACTGCGTCGCAGTCGTTTCAATTATGCGTCAATTGCCTTATACTTATCTTGCTCTTTACTGACCATTCTTTTGTCTCTATAAAATCGCAAATGCAATAGGTCGTTCCAATTGAACTTTTGTTTTCATTTTTTCATTCATTTCACGGCAGTTCCCTGCCGTGCTACAAATAGGTCGTCTCTACGAGACTATTATAAAATCACAAATCTCAAAAAACAAAACTCAAACAAATTCCAATTCTCAAGAACCAATTAACAAAACTATCATCATCACAGCGCAACCCCGTAGAAGTGCTATGTTGGTAATATGGCTGAAAATAATTTCCGAATGCGTAAACTGTCAGACATGCTGGCGCTGCAGAAATAATCACCACTTTTGAATAATGAACGCCGAACAAGGAATTTTGAATTAAGAAGTTTTGAACTATAGAGATTAAAAATGTTGGTTTTGGAGAACGACACCGAAGGTGTCAAACATTGGTAGCAGAAAACGAAGACCCGACACTGCAGAACAACCGCGAGGCGGTTGAAGTTAACGCCTGTTCGGGCATTTGTCTTCGATACCTTCGGCATCGTTCACATCATCACTCTTTTCATTTTACAAACGTTCGACAGCATCGCAGTCGTCATTATTTATTATCACTTGTCGTTCGGATTTATTGAAGGTCCCTACTTATCAAATTACTTTTCTAATGAGACCGGTACAAGTGTAGATTTTGATAAGCCAATAGAATCAAATCCTCTTGTTGGGATGAAATTAATAGTTGTATTATAAATTTTCCCTTCGGGTGAGATGAAAACCTTTGCATCCGGAAAATCTTCTTTTGTTAATTCTCTTATCAATCTTATACCTTCACCGCTTTCATCGTACGAGGGAACACCGCTGCCGTACTGACGTACCGGAATTAATTTTCCCCGGATGAAGTCGCCGTTTTCAGCATCAATCTCTGCATTAAGGATTACGGTTGCACCTGTAATTCCGCTTATGTTCATATTTCCGTAAGTTAAAAAATTACCGAGCGAGTAAGCGATAAGTTTATTCTTATAAATTTCCATTGCTCTTAAAACGTGCGGTCCGTGTCCTATTACCATATCGGCACCCGCATCAACTACGGTGTGGGCAAATGCATAAACATTGCCGCGGTTCTCGCCCAAAAACATTTCCGTCGAATCGGCAACATGGATTGCATCTTTCCCTTCTGCACCTCCGTGGAATGAAACGATTATCAGATCATATTCTTTATCCAGTGAATTTATTACATCGTATGCATCTTGTAAATCGGAAATGTTATTTGAATTATCGGAGTAACCGAACGCAACAACTGCAATTTTTTTGTTATCGATTTTAAACTCTGCATAACCTCTTTTGGGCATATACTTAATGCCCAACTCAGTTAACAGCTTTTGTGTGAACTCGTAACCTTTGTAGCCATAGTCTTCGGAATGATTGTTATCCTGGTTAAGAACATTGAATCCGAGTTCCTTTAGCACAGGCGCGAGATTTTCGGGCATGCCGAACTCATAACAGGTTTTTGCTTTGCGCGACCTTTCCGAACACTTTTCAGGTTCGAACTCATCTGTAATGAACGCGCCTTCAAGGTTTCCGAAAACAATGCCGGCATCTTTCAACAATCCGTCCAGCGATTTTACAAACACTTTTCCATCATCGGGCGGTAAAACTTCTTTAGGTGTTACCGAGCCGAGCATAATATCGCCCACTGCTTTAATTTTTATCTGGCAGCTTGTGGTATCAGGAATTGACAAAGACAGGAGAATTGGTAATATCAGATATTTAATATTAATGGCTATTTTAAGGAACAATAATTATCACCCAAACTATTATTAGAAATTAAGCTATTTTTAGTTAAATTTTGTGAACTTTAAAATTAAATATTTTTCAAACCTAATTGATTGCCTGTGCCCGAAAATCAGGATAAAAATAAACTCGTAAAATTCTTATTATTTATTACGAATTACATCGATATAAGTACGCTTAAAAACGTGCTTTATCTGATGGGTGCAATTCTGTTGTTCATTTCCGGTTCACTAATCTACGGAATAATTCTTAATCTTAAGCAGGATACATTGCAGGAAGCAATGCTTAAAAAAGGATTTACCGAGTTAAAGAATCCTAACATAATTGTCGACCGCTCGAATTTTACGCTTAACCTGTATGAAGACACGGTGTTTGTAAAAAGTTACCGCGCAAGCTTCGGAAGGAATGTGCATAAAGTTAAATCGCGTGCGGGCGACGAAGCAACACCGGTGGGCGAATATCAAATTTGCTCAATCGATACTTCGCATATTTATTATAAATTTTTCCGGCTTAATTATCCGAACCTCGACGATGCAACAGAAGCTTTACGCAAGGGCTGGATAACTCAAAAAGAGTTCAATCAGATTAAGTTCGAGTATTATTACGAAGGATGCGTAAAACCAAACAGAGTGCTCGGCGGAAATATCGGAATTCACGGCATAGGCAAGTTCAATTTTATATTTAAGAATCTTCCATTCGTTTACAACTGGACTAACGGTTCGATTGCTTTAAGTGATGAGGACATAGATGAACTTTATTCCGTAATAAAAATAGGAACCAAAGTTGTCATCAAGTAAGAAAAATATTTTTATAGCACTTTTGCTTTTATTAATTCCGTTTGCGGGATGTAAGAAGAAAAGCACCATACCCGTAAATCTTGAAAATAAAAAGGTTGTTAAGAATATAGCCAGGGAACTTTTGGGTGAGGATGTTCGTTTTTCAACTTCCGGTTACTTTACATCCGATAGCGCTTTAACTATTGTTGCGGGAGTAGAAGCTTCGGAAAGGTATCTGTCCGGAATTCAGTTTAAACTTATCGATGATATTGACGGTGAGTTTACGGTTATATATTCAACTCCTGTTCTCGAAGGTTCGTTTGATAAATGTGTGCTCGACAAAATGAAATTATACAGAAACACAGGCGAACTGATTTATTACAACTCGCAGGATTATTTTATGGGAACAGGCGGCGGAGAAGTGTTTTCGTACATAATTGATTTCACTGCACGGCAGGTTTACTCGGCTCATTTAATGGTTGAGCCACGTTCGGGTGCTGTGCTGTTTCTTTCCGAAAATATCAAACAGCCGATGCTACGGAAATTTTTCGTAAGCTATTTCAAAAAAGATTATCCTAACCTTCGTGTGGTTGCAGCAGAAAATATCTGATACGGTGTCAGGAGTAAACCGGGAGAATTAAAAAGGGGAGAATAAATCATTTTACTTCCGAAGTAATTTATTTTTAAGTTAATTATCTTTATTCACATGATTTTTATCAATTGTTTTTCCAATAAATTTTCAAATTTATCTGAATGAGAAATCGCTTTGCTGCAATTTTTATTTTTGTTTGTTTGTGCGGATTTATATCAAACTTAAATGCGCAGCAGATAAGCGATATCGAACTCTCTTCGGTTAACTTCGAAGGCAACAGCGAGTTTTCCGACTCGGAGTTGAGGGATGTTATCCGAAGCAAGGAATCGCCTTTCTGGTTCTGGAAATTTCTCGATTCGTTTACACCTTTCGGTTCACCGCCTGCGTATTTCGATTCAACTGCTGTATCGGTAGATATAATCGCTTTAAAATCGTTCTATGCCGTTAACGGTTTTTTCAATGCGGAATTTTCATACACCTATAAAATCGATACTCTATCGAAAAGTGCTGAAATAACTTACTTTATAAATGAAGGCGAGCCGTTTACTTACGGCGAAGTACGCACACACGGTTTGGAAAAGATTGATAAATTCCTTCTCGACCAGATTCGTCCTTACGTGGCTCTTTCGAAAAAAGAAAGATTTAACCAGGATAAAATTGCCAGGCACCTCGATATAATTTTATCATTCCTTAAGAACAACGGTTATATGCTTGCTTCGTTCGACAGCACAATAATTCAGATAGATACGGTTCTTCTGAAAACAAATCTCGACATATATTTTACCCCTGGAAATAAGTACAGGTTCAATAAAATAATTGTTGAAAAGAACGGCGTTGGAAAAGATTTGGTAAGCGAAGATCTGATACGTTATGTTGCCGATATAAAAGAAGGCGAAATTTATAACCAGGATGTTCTCTCGAAGAGCAGAGTGCGTCTTGCACGAACCGGTTTATTCAACACCGTTAATCTGAAGGGCGTAGTTGAAGATACTTCTGACAGCGAAGTGCCGCTTGTTATTACCGGCGATATCGGACCGCTGAACGAACTGGCTCCCGAAGTGTTTGTCGATAACGAGTTCAACACTTCGAACCTTGGTGTTGGTATTAGTTACATAAGAAAAAACTTTTTCGGGGATGCGCGTAAACTAACCATTGGATTAAGATTTAAGCTGAACGACTTTACACAATTCCGCTTTTCATCAAAGTCGGCTAAGGATTCTACATTTCAAACGCAGCTCGACGGAACTTTGTTACTCGAGCAGCCGTTTTTATTCAGCCGTAACATTTCCGGTTCGCTGGAGGCGTTTATAAGAAATTACAATATATCAACCACACAGTTCGATAATTACGGCGGAAAAATACGGCTCGGCTTCGATATGCCACCTTACACTTTTATAAATGTTTTGAACCCTTACCTCTGGATTGATGTTCTTCGTTACGATTTGGATTACAACATAATCGATGTGCCGCTTATTCTCGGGCAATCTACCTTTACCTCAATTCTCGGTACCCAGGTCGGTTCAACACA
>JAJRSV010000315.1 GCA_024278655.1 Bacteroidota bacterium
CTTTATGGTAAAAGACGATGATGAGTTGACGCTTGAGTTCTTAGAAAAGCTGAACTCTAAAAAAGTAGTTGTTGATTTTTTTGCCACCGCTGAAAACATCTGCAAATACATTTCGGACGAAATTGTTGAAAGCAACCTGCCCGGCAACATAAACTCGGTAAAAGTGCGGGTTTACGAAACACCGGAAGATTATGCAGAGATTGAATCAACCGTAAACTAAAGAGACTGTGTGAAGATTTCGAAATTGAAGCAGCCCACAGTTTCAACTGTGGGAATAAGGGCAAAAAGCGCATTAAATATTTAACCGTTTTAACGGTTTACAGGATTTTCACACAACCTCTAAAGCAACCATCTGGTTTGTTCCCGAATGAACAGCAGCGAACAGGGAGAGCATTTTCTTCCCGGTACCCCCGGAGTTTAGCAACCAACACTAACCGCGATTTAACATTTTAACCGTTAGTCAAAAAAGCACTCCCCTTTAAATTAAAATTCTATATATTTGAACCGTTATGCCCGAAAGAAAAAGAATATTAGCCGCTATAATGTTCACCGACCTGTCGGGTTATACCGCTTTGATGCAGGAGGATGAAAGCAAAGCCCGCGAAATGCGTGACCGCCACCGGGAAGTTCTTCAGGAAAACATCAAAAAGTATAACGGCAGCTTAATGCAGTATTACGGCGACGGCAGTTTGAGTATTTTCGGCAGTGCCGTAGAAGCAGTTCATTGTGCGGTAGATATCCAGCAGAACCTGTACGGCAAGTTGCAAATTCCTTTAAGAATAGGATTGCATGTAGGCGATATTGTTAAGGAGGATGACGGAATTTATGGCGACGGCGTAAACGTTGCTTCGAGGATAGAATCGGTAGCGGTGCCGGGTGCGGTTTTAATATCGGATAAAATTCAGGATGAGATAAACAGTCATCCCGATATCGCAACAAAATCGCTTGGTAAGTTTAAACTCAAAAATGTTAAACGGCAGGTTGAAGTGTTTGCGGTTAAAGCTGACGGTGTTAAGGTTCCTTCTTCTGCTGAGTTAAAATCGGAAAAGGCGGAATCGGTTAAAAGCATTGCAGTGCTTCCTTTCGTTAATATGAGTACCGATCCGGAAAACGAATATTTCAGCGACGGAATAACCGAAGAAATACTTAACGCACTTGTAAAAGTGGATGGCTTAAAAGTAACATCACGCACTTCCTCATTCTCTTTCAAAAATAAAAATCTCGATGCGAGAGAAATAGGCAGACAGTTAAACGTCAGCACAATTCTTGAAGGCAGCGTAAGAAGAGCAGGTAACAAGGTAAGAATTTGTGCGCAGTTGATAAACGCCGCCGACGGTTATCATATCTGGTCGGAAACTTACGACCGGCAGCTCGAAGATATTTTTGAAGTGCAGGATGAAATCTCGCATAAGATTGCAAACACACTCCGCGAAAAATTAACCGGCGAAGAAAAAAACGAACAGCTTGTAGGCGCAAAGACGGACAATCCCGAAGTATATAACCTTTACCTGAAGGGAATGTATAATTTGAATAAATGGAATCCCGAAGGTGCCCGCAAAGGAATTGAACTACTTGAGCAGGCAATAAAAATTGAACCCGGATTCGCTCCTGCATATTCGAATATTGCATTTTGTTACGTGATGCTCGGTGCGATGGGGCAGATGCCTTCGGATAATGCTTATCGATTAGCCAGGGACTATGCAATGCATGCGCTTAAGTTGGATGCAAATCTAACCGAGGTTTATGTTTCGTTAGGTTTGATTTATGTTTTTGTCGATTGGAATTTGAAAGCGGCTGAAAAGGCATTCAAAAAAGCGTTGATGTTAAAACCCGGTGCTGCTAATGTTCATCATGCCTACTATGTTTACTTAACTGCGGTTAACAGGTTGGATGATGCAATAAAGGAATTACAATTGGCAGTTCAACTCGATCCGTTGTCGCTCCCGATTAATCATTCGTTGGGAGATGCGTATCTGAATGCGGGAAAGTATAAAGAAGCGCTGGAACAATGCAACAAGACTCTCGAGCTCGATAAAAATTTCAGATCGGCATGGGAGACAAAAGGTTGGGCGCATTATTTGCTCGGTGAGATTGATAAGGCGATTGAATCCTTTAGCGAGTTTCAGAAATTAACGGGCGATCCGCTTAAAGGATGGACGGGATTAGGATATGTTTACGCTCAAACAGGTCAACGTGAAAAAGCTATTGAATGTTTAAGAAAACTCGATAAACGAGCGGAAAAGGATAAAGATGTTTCGTTACTTATAGATTATTTTGTTATCTATACGGGACTGGAAGATTTCGATAAAGCTTTCTACTATTTAGAAAGATCGATGAACGACGGTAACATAGGTTTCTTTGTAAGAACGCATCCCGTAGCCGAAAAAATCCGGCTCGATCCGCGTTTTAATTCGATAGTAAATAAAGTAAATTCAAGTGATTAAGTATAATTATAATTGCCGATGAAAAATCTGCCGAAAATAATTTCTATTGTTCTTATTATTTCGATTACCGTAATTGCACAGGATAAAGATAAAAGCAATTCGGTTCCGAAAGATTCTTTATTACATCACCTCGGAATAAATCCCCGTATAAATATCGGATACGACTTTAACGATTTTTATGTTCCGTTCAGAATGAATCTTCTGCAGTCGAAAATATTATACAATAACGATCCGGCAACGGTATGGTTAAGAACAGAGATTGCACTGAATTACTCGATGATTGAACATCCGGCTTCGTCGGAAATATCTAACGATTTGACTCAGCCGTTGTACAGGCAATATCTTAAAAATTCAAAGTTCAGTCCGATTAATTATATTTTA
>JAJRSV010000316.1 GCA_024278655.1 Bacteroidota bacterium
AATTTAACCTGGTAGGTAACCAGTGGCAAAAACCTAATCCCGAAGATACAGTGCTTTCTGTTTCGGTTGTTAACGTAGAAGAAAATCCCGATTATACGAGTCCGCCGGGAGTTATAAGAGAACGCGACCGTACGAGACCGGACGAAGAAATATTTAAAAACGAACAGTCGCTGAATTTAATTCTTACTAATCTGCCGGACGGAGAATCGAGACAGGTAATAAAATATCTTTTCAGACCTCTCGATGTATTCAACTATAAGCAGATGAAATTGTTCGTTCACGGCGATACCGATTCGGCAGGTATAGGGTCGGTTACTTATAACAATCCCGAGTTAGGAATTAACGGCGGCGAATTGTTTTTCAGGTTCGGAACCGACACGAACAACTACTACGAATACCGGCAGCCCGTTTCACCCGGATGGAATACCATTTCAATTCCTTTCGATGAAATTACAGGTATAAAACAATTGCAGAGCGATTCGGCTACAACCGAAGTAATTCAAATTCCCGTACCCGGAAAGCCCGGTCATTTTTATGCCTTACTCGGTAAACCTACGCTTACGGCTATTAAATTTATTTCAGTTGGAATACTTAACAGGAAAGACGGTGATATTACAACTATCGGTTATCCTATTTCGGGTGAAGTATGGGTTAACGAATTAAGAGTTATACAGGCGGATGATTCTCCCGGCTGGGCTTATAATGTTTCCACTTCGTTAAAGTTTGCCGACCTGATGACCGTAAACTTTAATATCAGCGAGCAGAATCCGTTCTTTCATAAACTGGCAGACCGTTTCGGTCCGAGAATTGAAAACAGAAACTGGGCATTATCTACCGATATTAATATTTTAAAATTACTACCGTTTAAATTACCTAACAGTAATCTGCGGTTAAGTTATTCACATACCGAGTCGCTGGGTAAACCGTTGTACATTCCAGGTACCGATGTGAAGGTTGACGAAGCCGTTAAGCAGTTGGAAAATGCACCGCCCGATACTGTTGACGGTATCAAACGGCAATCACCCGAAGAGTTAAGGACTGAAACACAAACATTAAATGTTTCGAATACTATTTCCGCATCGAATATTAAAATTGTAATTCCTTCAGACTTGTGGTATATACGCGATACTTTCAATGCTCTAACTTTCGGCTTTAACTATAATAATACGTTCGGCAGAAGTCCGACCGTGCTGGAAAGAAAAAACTGGGTATGGAATGCAAACATTAATTACGGCGTTTCGTTCAGTCCCGATCTTTTTATAAAACCTTCCGACCTTCCTGTAATCGGCTGGTTGTTTTCTTTACTTAAAGATTATAAAGATGCGAGAATATTCTTTACTCCGCAAAACTTTTCGGCAAATCTTTCGGCAAGAAGAAACAGGAATTTAAGCATAACACGCCCGAGAGGAGACGTCCCTCCTAACGAAGTTGTTTCGCGCGATTTTGTTGCAACCCGCGGATTTAATTTTAACTGGCGCTTTACAGACGGCGGTTTGCTTAATTTAGTAAGCTCGTACAACGTTTCAATAAACTCATCACTTGCTTACCTGCTGGTAGATGAAAATCAGCATGAGCGAACCGAGAGTGAAATATGGAACGACATTATAAACGGGCAGGGCTTCGGAAAGGATTACCGCTATCAGCAAACTTTCGATTTACGTGCACAGCCGAGACTGCCGTCGCTTTGGAACATCAACCGGTACTTTACTCTTACTGCCGGCTACTCGGTTAATTACAGGTGGGATTTCGATTTGCGCCAGGAAGTGCTTGGCAGGAGCGCGGGCTTTAACAGTAAATCGAATGTCGGTTTGGTGTTAAGATGGAAATCTTTAACCGAGCCGTTGTTCGGTTCCGGCGATAAAAAACAGAAGACCGGCGGTAAGCGGTTCGGCGAAAATGAAAAAGGAAAGCAGATAACCGGAAAAGACCTCGATTCGCTTGTAATTGAAAAACAGAAAAAACCTTCGGCACTTTTACGGGCTTTGAATCTTTTGAAGCTATCGATAAAAGCCGTCTTTTTCGATTATGATAATTTTTCAATCAACTTTTCCAACAGCAACAGTCTTTCCAAAGCGGGACTCGAAAGTAAAGGCACCGGCTTCGGTAATTTCTGGGGTGTTAGTTTCGATCCGGCTAAAGGTCCGTCGCGGCTTTTTATGCTCGGCTTAAGTCAGGATGTGGGTCCGAGGGCGAACCAACCGAATACAACATTGAATGATGCCTTTTCCGATAAGAACACGCTCGAGTTCCGTACGTCCAGACCGCTGTGGGAAGGAGCAAAAATTGATGTTAACTGGAAAGTTGGTTGGGGAATGAATAAGAACACAACCCTTTCCACCGATACCGAAGGTAATCTGTTTGTTTCGAATGTTACTGCGAGCGGTAATCTTACACGTTCGTTCTTTACAATGCCCGGCGGCGGTATCATTCCGTTTTTCGACAGCGGAATTGAGAAAGTGCATGCGTTGTATAACCCCAACGCACCCGACCCGAGAAAAAATTTGTCCGACGCTTTTATCCAGGGATTCGAATCTTTTACCTGGTTCAGCAGCGTAACTTTCCTTTCGGATGTTATGAAGTATATTCCGCGGGCAAACTGGCGGATTACCTGGGATGGAGTTGAAAAATTTCTCTTCTTTAAGTCTCTTGCTGAAAAGATATCATTGGAAAATTCTTACACCTCATCCTATACCGAAGGGTGGAAACTTACAACCAGCCGTAAGGAAGAAATCCAGATGCAAAAAATTGATTACGGTTTCACTCCATTAATCGGGATGAACATAACATTCGGACAGATGTGGGGCGGAAATCTATCCGGCAGTATTAAATATTCGGTTCGTTCGGTATTCGATTTGGGCTTAACTACAACAAACGTAACCGAAACTTTTTCGAAAGATATTGGTATTACTGCAAGCTACTCTAAATCGGGATTTGAACTTCCGCTATTCGGGTTATCGCTGAAAAACGATATCGAATTCACCCTGTCTTATACGCTTACACAAAATTCAACCGTAAGGTACGAAATGGATAATTTTTCGCCGGACGGAATACCGCAGGACGGAACAACGAGGACAACAATTGAACCGAGAATCCGTTATACATTGAGCTCGAAAGTTACTTTATCGATATTCTACAAGCGTTCAACGGTGGAGCCGAAAGGTGCCGCACGTATTCCTCCAACTACAACCAACGAGGCGGGGCTGGATGTTAACATTGTAATTCAATAATGTTTTTTGTTAGTTAATGTTGATTAAAATTAATCATTTAAAAAAAATATAAAGAATAAAATATGGCAGATAAAAAATTATTATGGGTAGATGATGAAATTGAGCTGCTCCGTTCGCATATAATCTTCCTTTCCGAAAAAGGTTACGAAGTTGATACGGTTACAAACGGCGAAGATGCGGTTACTATGGTTAAAAACAACACTTACGATTTAATCTTTTTAGACGAGATGATGGCGGGAATGGGCGGATTGGAAACTTTGAGTAAAATAAAATCAATCGATCCGAACATACCGGTTGTAATGGTTACTAAAAGCGAAGAAGAAACTTTAATGAACGAAGCAATCGGCGGTAAGATTACCGACTATCTTACCAAGCCGGTTAACCCCAGCCAGATTCTGCTTGTGTGCAAGAAAATTCTCGAAGCGAAAAAAATTACCGGGGAATATACGGCTAAAGATTACCTTCAGGATTTTAACCAGATATCGCAGGCACTTGTAAGCGATTTGGACTTTGCCGAATGGATTGAATTATACCTTAAGCTGGTCAACTGGGACCTTGAACTTGACCAGCATAAAGAGATTGGACTGCAGCAAACCTTAGGCGAGCAGTGGCGTGAAGCGAATAAAGAATTTTCGAAGTTCGTCGAACGAAACTATAAACACTGGATAAACACGCAAGGCGATATCGACACACCGACACTTACAACCGAAATAACTGAGAAGTATGTGCTTAATCATCTGCAGGATGATTATACGAGAGTGTTTTATTTCGTGCTCGATTGTCTGCGTCTCGATCAGTGGCTGGTTATGGAGAAGCACCTGATTGATTTATTCAAAATTGAAAAAGATTACTATTACGCGATTCTGCCTACCGCAACACCATACGCGCGTAATGCTTTATTCGCAGGATTATTTCCATCGGAAATTGAAACTTACTATCCCGAACTCTGGCATGGCAAAGTCGATGACGAAAGAAGCATGAACAAGTACGAAAAAGAATTGCTTCAGTTGCTTTTGGACAGGAAAAAAATAAAACTGAAAAACGACCTTAAGTACATTAAAATTATCGATCCCGAAGTCGGTAGAAACTTTGAGCAAAATATTCTTTCGTATAAAGATGTTCAGCTTACTGCCATTGTAGTAAACTTTCTCGATATGATTGCTCACGGACGCTCAGATTCCGACTTGCTTAAGGAGATTGCACCCGACGAAGCGGCTTATCGTTCGTTAACTAATAGCTGGTTTACACATTCATCGCTGCTCGGAATGTTCCGTTCACTTGCAAACATGAAAAATGTTAAAGTTGTTATAACAACCGACCACGGAAGCATACGCTGTATGCGCGGTGCCAAAGTGTTGGGCGACAGGGAAGCATCGACTAATTTAAGATTTAAATACGGAAGAAATCTTAAAGTTGATGATAAGCATGCCGTTTATGTTAAAAATCCGGAAGAGTATAAATTGCCCAAGCGCGGAGTAACGATTAATTACATTATTGCAAAAGAAGATTATTACTTTGTTTACCCGACAGATTATCATAAATATCTTTCGCATTATAAAGACACGTTTCAGCATGGCGGAATCTCGCTCGAGGAAATGATATTACCCGTAATAACAATGGAGCCGAAGTAAAAAGTGGAGATTCCGGTTTCGGTAATTTCGAATAGCGAAGAAGATACGGCAAAGTTGGCAAACGAGTTTTCATCTTTTATTGAAGAAGGCGATATAGTTGTGCTGAACGGAAATCTCGGTTCGGGAAAAACGTTTTTCATAAAAAAGGTGCTCGGCAATTTCGGTATTGAAAATGTTAACAGTCCTTCGTTTGCAATTGTAAATGAATACAGCGGAAAGATAAAAGCTTATCATTTTGATTTTTACAGATTGAAAAACACAGAAGAACTTATTGATGTAGGTTGGGAAGATTATATTAACGACAACGAAGCTGTTATTTTTATAGAGTGGGGAAACCTGCTTAAAGAAGCGTTGCCGAAAAGAAGATATGAAATAAACATATCGATTTTGGATGAAGGGAAAAGAGAATTTGAGTTCAAAAAATATGAATGAAACAAAACCGTTACTTTCAATCGAAACTTCAGGCGAGCTTTGCAGCGCCGCACTCTATTATTCGAGCAAAAAATATTTTAGTGCCAATGTAAACTTAAAACATGCACACTCCGAAAAACTTTTCGAGATAATCGATTTTATTTTTGAAACTGCTGATATCGATAAAAAGAGTATTTCGGGAGTAGCTGTTTCCGGCGGTCCCGGTTCGTTTACAGGATTAAGAATAGGAATGGCTGCCGGAAAGGGAATTGCTTACGGTGCCGGTGTTCCTATGCTTGTTGTTCCCACCTTCGAAGCACTCGCTTATCAGCTATCATTTTATTTAAGTGAAGGCAGTCAATTTGTTATTGCAAACAGAGTTAATAAGGATGAGGTCTATTACGCTAAGTTTCAAATTAGTGCTAATAGTTATATATTTGCGGATGAATTAACAATATTAAGTAACGATGATTTTATATCGAAAGCTGCCGGAGTAAAAATTTTCGGTAACGCTAATGAACTTTTGAACGGAAAAGAGAAAAGCAATCGGTTAGCCATATTGAATGCTCCTTCGGCAGAGATTGTAGCTATGTGGGCTACAGAGTTTGGCAAGGATAAATTTACTGACGATTACAATTATATTGAACCTATTTATTTAAAGGAATTCTTAATAAAGGAGAGAAAATAAAAATGAAAAAGATACTTTTTCTTATTGCTGCGTTTTCAACTTTAAGTTTTGCTCAGTTATTAGGTCCGAAAATAGTCGTTCAACAAATGGAATATGATTTCGGACAGATTTCTCAGGGCGAAAAAGTAACTCATGTGTTTGTAATTTCCAATGCGGGGGGCGATTTATTGGAAATTAAAGATGTTAAACCTTCCTGCGGTTGTACTGTTGCAGAACCGGATAAGAAAAGCCTTGCTCCCGGCGAATCTACTAATTTAGTTGTCACTTTCGATTCGAAAGGAAGATACGGCAAGCAAAAAAAAATTATACGGGTAACGACAAACGATCCGGAGAATCCCGTAATTATGCTTACCTTAAAAGGCAAAGTAACTGCACCGACGGGAGAAAATGCAACATATCCCATTCTCTATTTTCCCGAAACACAACACGATTTCGGAAAAGTTAAAGAGGGAACCGTAGTTGAATACATTTTCAGGTTTCAAAATACTGGTAAAGCCCCACTGAAAATTAGCGACGTAAAGACTTCGTGCGGATGTACCGCTGCGTTGTTAAGCAGCGAAAGACTGGCACCCGGCGAGGAAGGTACATTAAAAGTCGAGCTCGATACTTCGAAACGTAGCGGGAAGATGAGCCGTACAATAACCATTACTTCTAACGATCCGAAGGATCCGGTAAAAATATTAACTGTTTATGCTGATGTTCAATAGAAGGAATAAAGATTAATGCCCTGGTTTAAAAGATCAAAAGAA
>JAJRSV010000317.1 GCA_024278655.1 Bacteroidota bacterium
GGATTGTTTTGCATGTCATCAGCAGGATTATGAGAATGTTTCCGATCCGAATCATATCGATGCCGGGTTCCCGACCGACTGCAGCCAGTGCCACACTATTATGGGTTGGACACCCGCGACTTTCGATCATAATCTGACGAACTATCCGCTTACGGGTAAACATACTACGGTCGATTGTTCTTCGTGTCACACAAACGGGTTTACAGGTACTCCAACCGATTGTTATTCATGTCATCAGCAGGATTATGAAAACGTGCAGGATCCGAATCACATTTCAGGCGGTTTCCCGACCGACTGTACTCAATGCCATACTACTGCCGGATGGGACGGAGCTGACTTTGACCATAACATTACTGGTTTCGAATTAACCGGTGCTCATCTTAACACCGATTGTTTAAGTTGCCATTCTTCCGGGTTCGAGGGTACGCCGACCGATTGTTATAGCTGTCATCAAACTCAGTACGATAACACAACAAACCCGAATCATGTAGCGGCTAATTTTCCGACGACCTGCGACGATTGTCATTCAACATCTGCATGGACTCCTGCAACGTTCGACCACGACGGGCAGTTCTTCCCGATTTATTCAGGAAAGCATAAAAACGAATGGGATAATTGTTCCGATTGTCATACGGTTGCCAGTGATTATTCTCAATTCTCCTGTATCACTTGTCATGAGCATAATCAATCGGATATGGATAATGAGCATAACGGGGTATCGGGTTATGTTTACGAAAGCAATGCCTGCTTGTCCTGTCACCCGACCGGAGATTCAGATGGTGCGTTCAACCATGGCGATTCCGATTTTCCGCTGACAGGTTCTCATGTTGGTCTCGATTGTTCAGCTTGTCATGAAAACGGTTATCAGAATACACCTGTTGATTGCGTTGCATGTCATCAGCAGAATTTTAACGGCACTACTAATCCCGATCATCAGGCATTATCGCTGCCTACTGATTGCGAATCGTGTCATACAACCGATCCGGACTGGAAGCCGGCAACGTTTCCGGTACACAACCAGTACTTTCCGCTCGAAGGCGCACATCAGCAAATTTCGAACGATTGTGCAAACTGCCACAACGGCGATTACAACAATACACCGAATCAGTGCTTCGGATGTCACGAAAGCAATTACAATAATGCACCCGATCACGTAGCGCAAAATTATCCGACCGACTGCGAGTTGTGTCATACTGTAAATAACTGGGAAGAAAATTCTTTCGATCATTCGAATACAAACTTCCCGCTTACGGGTGCACATCAAAATGTTGATTGTTCAAGTTGCCATGAAAACGGATATACGGGCACTACAACGGTTTGTTACGATTGCCATCAAACCAATTATGAACAGACAACTAATCCCGATCATCAATCGTTGAATTTACCGACAAACTGCGAAGACTGCCATACGACAAATCCTAATTGGGAACCGGCAACCTTCCCGATTCACGATCAGTTTTTCCAATTGGTAGGTGCGCATGCCGACATAAGCGATAACTGCAACGAATGCCATAACGGAAATTACAACAACACGCCTAATACATGTTTTGGCTGTCACGAATCCGATTACAACGGTGTAAACGATCCGCCGCATCAGGTATTGAATTTTTCGCACGACTGCCTGGACTGCCACAATCAAAATGATTGGGAGCCGGCAAACTTTAATCACGACTTTTTCCCGCTGTCGAATGAGCATACGGATAAAAACTGCAACGAGTGCCACTCCGAACCGAATTACGGTCCGCAGTGTTTAAGCTGTCACGAAGGAGATTTTCTGGATGAACATAACTGGGGCGATCCGACGGATTGCTGGAGCTGCCATACAACATTTAACTGGGATACCGGCGACAAAATGATGAAACCCGGAAGAGTTGAATAGAAATGAAAAGAGTTTGGCTGTACATATTTTTTCTTCTTATTCCTTCTGTACTAACTGCGCAATCCGTTCGCGATACAATTTTAACCGGAACGGTTACATCCCGCTCTGCCGAAAATATTTTTATCGGTTTCGAAAGCACGAACGGAATAAACAAAGGCGATACGCTGTTCGTAAAGAAGAGAGGCAGACTTGTTCCTGCGGTTGAAGTTATGTTTGTTTCTTCCAAATCGGTTTCCGGCAAAGTGATAGGCAACGTTAAAGTTAAAACCGCTTACGAAGTTTATGCAAAAGTTAAAATTATAACTAAGGAAGAAAAGTATCCGGTAGAAACTGCGGTTCTTTTCATTCCCCCTGAAGACTCTGTTGTAAAAACAACCACTCAACCGAATAAAAGAAGAACGGTTACAATTGAACCATACGTTAAAGGACGGATTGGTGTTCAATCGTATTCCAGCTTTGCCAATTACGGAAAGGCGGCTGATTACCAGAGATGGCGCTATACATTTAAGTTAGATGCTTACCGTATCGGCGGCTCGAATTTTTCGTACACGCAGTATATTAATTTTGCTTACCGTTCAAGCGAATGGAGTGATGTAAGCAGGAGTATAGGCAACGCTTTAAGAATTTACGACCTGGCTGTTAAATATGATTTCTCCAACTCTACTAACGTTTGGCTGGGAAGGCATCTCAACCGGAGAATTTCGAACATGGGAACAATTGACGGTTTGCAGTTTGAAACCGGCTTCAGTGCATTTACTGCCGGTTTGGTTGTCGGTTCCCGTCCCAACTTCAGCGATATGGGATTGAACACCAAGCTGTTTGAATACGGCGCTTATATCAGCAGATTCGATTCTATAGGTTACAGTGGAATGACAAACACGCTTGCTTATTTTGAACAGACGAATGATTTTAAAACCGACAGAAGGTTTCTGTATTTTCAGCATTCCAACTCGGCTATTCCAAACACCCGTTTATTCCTCTCAACCGAAATCGATATGTTCAAAAAGATTAACGGAGTAACCAAAAGCGATTTTTCACTTACGAGTCTGTTTATCTCGGCGAACATTCGTGCAAGCAGCGCACTCTCTTTCTTTATTTCGTACGATGCACGTAAAAATGTAATCTATTACGAAACGTTTAAAGATTTTATAGACAGTGTTTTTGAAAACGAAACGAGGCAGGGATTCAGAGCGAGAGTAAACATAAGACCGGTGCGCAATGTTTATCTCGGGTTGAATTACGGTTACCGCTTCAGACCCGGCGATTTGAAACCATCGAACAACTACGGCGGCTTCTTAACATATTCGATGATTCCCGGTTTGAGGGCAGGAATAACCGTATCGTACAGACGGCTTACCGGCAGTTATGTAAACGGAAGCTTGTGGGGAATAAGAATGTATAAAGATTTCGGAACCGATTTCGGTGCATCGGTAAACTACAGGAACACAAAATACGATTTCACACAAAACATAAGCGGCATAACCCAGCGATCGGTATCGATAGATGTTAACACAAGGATATTCAATCCGCTTTATGTTAGCATAGCTTACGAAGGAGTATTCCAATCGACCCAAACCTGGAGCAGGGTTCTGTTCAACATTACATACAGATTTTAATTCATCCATACACAAATCACCAAATCACTATATCAATAGTTAACTTTCCTCCTTTTCAATCAGCAATAATATTTCTATCTTTTGATTCAATTTTTGGTTTACAATGTTCGAATATTTAGGCGCAATACATATACATTCGATTTATTCCGACGGCTCGGGCGAGGTACCGCAGATAGCAAAGTACGCCGATGAAGTCGGTTTGGATTTTATAATCCTTACCGACCACAACACGCTTCGTGCGCTGGATGAAGGTTACGAGCAGTGGTACGGAAATACACTTTGCCTTATCGGCTGCGAAATAAACGATAAGGAAAATAAAAATCATTATCTCGCATTCGGTATCGATAAAACATACTCAACCCGTATTTCGGCAAAAGAATATGTTAGAAGAATTAAAGAAGACGGCGGAGTTGGTTTTATTGCACATCCGCACGAGAAACGTAAGCACATGGCAGAGCATCCGCCTTACCCATGGGTTGAGTGGGATACCGACGACTTCGACGGGATAGAGATTTGGAATCATATGTCGGAATGGATGGAAAACTTAACAGAGGAAAATAAGTACCAGGCGTTTCTTCATCCGCTAAGAACAATTGCCGCTCCACAGGATATAACTTTACAAAAGTGGGATGAATTAAATTTGAATCGGAAAGTGGTTGGGATAGGCGGAGTGGATGCACACGCACATAAATATAACCTGCTCGGATTTTTAGAGGTGGAAATTTTTCCGTACAAAGTTCTGTTCAAGTCTATCAGAACTCATATTTTACTTGATGAAGAATTAGAACGTAAACAATCGGAAGAAAACATAGCAAAGTCGAAGCAATTAATTTACCGTGCATTAGCCGATGGAAAATCGTTTATAGCAAACGATTATCATGCCGATTCAACCGGTTTCAGGTTTTTTGCAGAGGCAGACGGAAAAATGTACCAGATGGGCGATTTAATAGAGAACAACCAGAAGATAAGGTTCAAAGTTCTGCTACCTGTACCGGAAGCCGAAATAAGATTTATCAAAGACGGAAAAGTTATTGCTACGCATATTGATAAAAGTGCTGAGTTTATAGTAACCGAAAAAGGTGCTTATCGTGTGGAAGTATATATTCACAAAAAGGCATGGATATATTCAAACCATATAAGGGTGGGGTTGTGATATCAGGATAGACTCACCGGAACTTGTCCCTGCAAAATGAATTAAAAAGTATTAAATAAATACTTATTTTTACATTGCAAATAAATATTTGCCTGCGCCCATAGCCACCCTTCGATGATAAATCATCTTCGGGTGGTAAATTCAACCTGCCTTCGTTAAAACTATGGCAGGCGGGCTGGATAGAACGCCGGATGGAGTTTATCCCGGCATTGTCGGGAGTTCCGGAGTTAAACCCCGATCGAAACGGGAAAGTTTATCAGAGCAGTTAATTTGTTCTTTAGTTAGTTTACATATTTAATAGCGCCCATAGTTCAACTGGATAGAACGTCGGATTCCGGTTCCGGAGGTTGGAGGTTCGAGTCCTCCTGGGCGTACGAAGTTATTATCAGAGTTTACTTACCTTAATATTTGGCTGTAATGAAAACCATTTACAGCGTGGTTTTAGTCATTCTCATCAAAGTCCACTATTAATAAAATATGCCGGCGTGTAATTTTTACCCCCTTAAAAATTGAAAGATGTTTAATTAAGTGGTAATTTTGCATGCTTTATTCAGGATTTTAACCACACAATGTTTAGAGGTAATTTTTAATGCTTACTAAGAAAAAGAAAATAAGAAGAAAAGAGATTAAGGAAGATAAGTTAGTCACTTTTGTTCGCAATGCACAGATTTTTTACGAAGAGTATAAAACCAAAGTTATTACCGGAGTTATTGTTTTTGCGGTAGTAGTATTCGGAGCGTATTATTTTATCACACAGCAGCAGTCGGCTAACGAAGAAGCAGGTATTGCACTATCGAGAGTAATGAAAATTTTCGATCAGGGTTCCTATCTTGAAGCAATCGAAGGCAGGCAGGGAACCAACATCATCGGCTTGAAAAAAATTGTGGAAGAGTACAGCGGAACCGAAAACGGAGAGACCGCTAAAATTTACCTGGCAAATGCTTATGCTTACCTCGGTAATTACGAAGAAGCATTAAAGTATTACGAAGATTACAACGGTGATATCGATATTTATAAAGCTTCGGCATTAGCCGGGCAGGCATCGTATTACGCAGCCAAAAAAGATTATGAAAAAGCCGCCGATCTTTATTTACAGGCAGCTAAAGTAAGCGAGATTAATGCACAGAACCCGGATTATTTATTGAATGCAGCTATCAATTATCTTAATGCCGGTAATAAAGAAGAAGCAAACGTTTTACTGAAAAAGATTAAAGATGAATATAAAACCTCGCAGGCATCTCGCGAAGCCGACAGGTACCTGGCGTTGTTAAAGGAATAAGTTTTTCGTTTTATCATCTGAGTTCCGGCGTAATTTAACTTAACGCCTTCTTTTTTCTTTGATAATTAGTCCGTTTGTCCCTTTAATATTAGTTTTCTTGACTTTCAAACGGCTAATATCTATTTTTTTATTCAATTAATCATAAAAATAAACAGAATTTATGGCAGATACTTCCGATTTCAGAAACGGTTTAATTATAAAATTCCGTAACGACCTTTACAGTATTGTTGAGTTCCAGCATGTTAAGCCCGGCAAGGGCGGCGCCTTTGTCCGCACTACTCTGAAAAACCTTAAAACAGGCAGAGTGCTCGATAACACTTTCAGAGCGGGTGAAAAAGTAGATGTCGTTAGGGTTGAAAGAAAGAAATATCAGTATCTCTACCGCGAAGGCGATTCGCTGGTTTGCATGGACAACGAAACATTCGAGCAGATAAATGTTCCTGTAGAACTTTTCGGTGAGGGCGTTAACTTTATAAAAGAGAGTGCCGAAGTTGACATACTGTTTAACGGTACGGAAATCATCTCGGTTGAAATTCCTATTTTTTCGGAACTGAAAGTAGTTGAAACCGAACCCGGCTTCAAAGGAAATACCGCTACCGGCGCGGTTAAGCCGGCAAAGCTGGAAACCGGTGTAACGATAAATGTTCCGCTGTTTGTTGATGTTGACGATGTGCTTAAAGTTGACACACGCACCGGCGAATACGTAGAGAGAGTTAAATCTTAAATTTTAAGGAATTGTTATGGATCTGAATTTAATTAGAAAACTTGTTAAGATAGTTGATACCAGCGGCGTTACCGATCTGGAGATCGAGGAAAACGGACTTAAGGTAAAGATTGCCAAGAAGATAAGAAGCGCCAAGGTTGCAGCACCCGAAACAGTAGTGCAAACCGAACCGGCGGCAGCACCGCAGCCGGAAACAAAAACCGAAGCGGAACAACCGCCTTCAGAAGAAAAACCGGAAGAATCTGAAAACTTACATGTTATTAAATCGCCGATAGTGGGAACGTTTTACAGGGCACCTGCTCCCGATGCAGATGCTTACGTTCAGGTCGGCGATATGGTATCTCCCGGCACGGTACTCTGTATTGTTGAGGCAATGAAACTTATGAACGAGATAGAATCGGATGTGAGCGGAAAAATTGTAAAGATACTTGTAGAGAACGGCAAACCTGTAGAGTACAATCAGCCGTTGTTTTTAATTCAACCTACTTAATGTCGATTATAATCTGAGAGAGAGTTGTTCAAAAAAATACTGATCGCCAATAGAGGCGAAATTGCTCTTCGGATAATCCGCACCTGCAAAGAATTAGGGATAAAAACCGTAGCAGTTTATTCTGAAGCTGACGAAGCGTGTCTTCATGTAACGTTTGCCGACGAAGCCGTTTGCATCGGTCCTCCTTCGAGCAGTGAAAGCTATTTAAAAATACCTTCGATAATTTCAGCGGCACAAATTACCGGTGCCGATGCAATTCATCCCGGTTACGGGTTCCTTGCAGAAAATGCCGACTTTTCCGAAATATGTTTAGAGAGCGATATAAAGTTCATCGGTCCCTCGCCGCAAATGATTAATGCGATGGGAGACAAAGCTTTTGCAAAAGATACGATGAAGAAAAACGGTGTGCCCGTAATTCCCGGAAGCGACGGTGTTGTAACCGAACCCGAAGAAGGTAAAAAAATAGCGGCTGAAATTGGTTATCCCGTAATTATTAAAGCATCGGCGGGTGGCGGTGGAAAAGGGATGCGCATCGTTTGGAAAGAAGATGAATTCGATAAAGCGTTTCAGATGGCAAGCACCGAAGCGGGGGCTTCATTCGGAAACGCAGCGGTGTATATCGAAAAGTTTATTGAGAATCCGCGACACATCGAAATTCAAATTGTTGGCGACAGTTTCGGTAATGTTTTTCACTACGGCGAAAGAGACTGCTCGATACAAAGAAGACATCAGAAATTAATTGAGGAAGCACCGTCGCCTATCATCGATCCGGAAACAAGAAGGAAAATGGGCGAAGCCGCAGTGCTCGGCGCAAAGTCGGTTAACTACGAAGGTGCCGGCACTATTGAATTCCTGCTCGATAAAGAGAAAAACTTTTACTTCATGGAAATGAACACGCGTATTCAGGTGGAGCACCCTGTTACCGAGATGGCTTACGATGTTGATTTAATCCGCCAGCAGATTTTAGTTGCAGCCGGAGAAAGAGTGGAAACAAAACCGCAGAAACCCGTAGGGCATGCAATCGAGTTCAGGATTAATGCAGAAGACCCGTTTACCGATTTTCGTCCTTCACCTGGAAAAATTACGTCGCTTCATTTTCCCGGCGGCTTTGGTGTGCGTATCGATTCGCATATTTATCAATCATACACTATTCCGCCGTACTACGATTCGCTTATTGCCAAGCTTATTGTGTGGGGCAAGAACAGAGAGCACGCACTTGCGCGTGCCAAAAGAGCTTTGGAAGAGTTTACGGTGGAAGGAATTAAAACAACTATTCCGTTTCATCTTAAAGTTTTGGAAGACGGTAGATTTTTATCGGGCAACTTCGATACGAGTTTCCTGGATAAATTTAAAATTGAAGACTAATTTAATACAAAATTAAAAGTAAGAGGGTTATATGAACGTACCGGATAATTTAAAGTATTCGAAAGATCACGAATGGGTTAAAGTTGAAGGCAATGTTGCCGTAATCGGTATTACCGATTATGCTCAGAGCGAGTTGGGTGATATAGTTTTTGTTGATATAGAATCGGACCTTGCTGAAATTAAAAAGGATGAAACATTTGGTACCATTGAAGCTGTTAAAACCGTAAGCGATTTATTGGGACCGGTTTCGGGCAAGGTAATTGAAATTAACTCAAATCTTACAGAATCTCCCGAAGTGATCAATACCGATCCTTACGGCGAGGGCTGGATGATAAAGGTTGAAATGAGTGATCCCGCAGAACTTAACGATTTGCTGGACAGCAATGCTTACAAAGAATTAATAGGACAGTAAAGCATTCCCGAGTTTTGTCTTTAACATTGCGATAAAATTTATTTAAGTTAAACCCGTGTAATGCGGGTTTTTCTTTTCACTTAAAAATATGTTTAACAGAGAAACAATTCTTATAATCGATTTCGGTTCACAATACACTCAACTTATTACAAGAAGAGTGAGGGAAGCCAATGTTTATTCCGAAGTTCACCCGCATACGTTCGATCCTTTACAATTAAAAGATGTTAATCTTAAAGGTATAATCCTTTCGGGCGGACCGATGAGCGTTTACGATGAAGATGCGCCTGAACTGAATCCCGGTTTGTTAAAATTAAACGTACCTGTACTCGGAATATGCTATGGTCTTCAGGTGTTGTGTAAACACTTCGGCGGAACTGTTGAAGCCGCTGCCGACAGGGAGTACGGAAAATCGAAATTGCAGATAACAAAACAGTCTCAATTATTTAATGATGTTAAAGATAATTCAACCGTTTGGATGAGCCATGGTGATTTGTTAACGAAACTGCCCGAAGGATTTGAGATAACCGGAAAATCGGACCACTCTCCAATCTGTGCTGTTGAAAACATTGAGAAGAAAATTTACGGTGTTCAGTTTCATCCCGAAGTGATGCACACAGAAGAAGGAACGAAGATAATCCGTAATTTTCTGTTCGGTATCTGCGGTTGTAAAGGAAACTGGACCACGCAAAACTTTATCGATGAACAGATAAAAAAGATAAAAGAGAAAGTCGGTAATAAAAAAGTACTTTGCGCATTAAGCGGCGGGGTTGATTCGACCGTTGCTGCGGTGCTTGTAAAAAAAGCAATCGGCGATAACCTTATCTCAATCCACATCGATAACGGATTGATGCGAAAAGACGAAAGCAAAAAAATAGGCGAGCTGTTCGAAGAAAAGCTGAACCTGCATCACCGGCACATTGACGGTTCGGAAAGATTTTTAAATGCGCTAAAAGGTGTTACCGATCCGGAAGAGAAAAGGAAAATAATCGGCAAAACATTTATTGAGGTGTTTGAAGAAGAAGCGAAAAAGTTTGATGAAGATGTTGAGTTTTTAGTGCAGGGCACTTTGTATCCCGATGTTATCGAATCGGTTCAGGTTAAAGGAGTATCGGCAACAATAAAAACTCATCACAACGTTGGCGGATTGCCCGAAAAGATGAAGCTGAATCTTATCGAACCGTTCAGGGAATTGTTTAAGGACGAAGTGCGGAATGTTGGCAGGGAACTCGGCATTCCCGAAGAGCTGATTGGCAGGCATCCGTTTCCCGGTCCCGGTTTGGCGGTAAGGGTTTTAGGCGAAGTAACAAAACCGAAACTTGACATTTTACGTGAAGCTGACGATATTTTTATCCGGGCAATTAAAGAAGAAGGTTTGTACGATAAAATATGGCAGGCGTTTGCAGTTTTGCTGCCGGTTAGCACGGTTGGAGTGATGGGTGATTCGAGAACATATGAGTTTGTGCTCGCTCTTCGTGCAGTCACTTCGGTCGATGGAATGACGGCAGATTGGTTTTCGTTCGATCACGATTTTTTAGCTTCGGTTTCGAATAAGATAATTAATAAAGTAAGAGGGATTAACAGGGTGGTTTACGATATAAGTTCAAAACCGCCGGCAACTATTGAATGGGAATAGAAAAAAATAATGGATTACAGATTACAACATAAAATCAAGCAGGCAAAAGAATACGAAGCGCAGGGTAAGTTTTTACATGCAATTCAGATTTACCGTTCGTTAATTGACGATTATCCGGATTATGCCGAAAGCTACATTAGTCTTGCCGAGCTTTACAATATGTACGGTAAAAAAGAGAGCGCCGAAAAAATCTTTAACCAAATAACCGAAAAGCAGCCCGATAACCTTGATGTAAAAACTTACTTTGCCGAGTTCCTGATTAAAAACGAAGAGTGGCAAAAAGCTGTTGATATGCTTTCCGGTTTTTCTTCCGAAGACGATCCTTTCATATCTTATCTTATCGGTTATTCTTATTTCAAAATGGGCAATTTTGAACTCGCAAAAGTTTTTCTTTTGAATTTTGTTATTACCGATGAAGACCCGGAGTTGATTCACAACGCATATTATTTTATTGCGCGAAGCGATTTTGAACTTAAGCAGTACGAACCCGCACTTAAGTTTGCAAAGAAAGCCGAAGTCCTGTTCTCCGATAACTGGCAGCTTATGCTGCTCTTAGCAAAAATATATTATCGTCTCGATATGTTTATGCACAGTGCAGACTGGATAAGGAAAGCAATCGGGTTAAATAATAAGGAGCCGGAACTTTACCATTGGGCGGGAAAAATTTATTTGAAAACCGGGGACTTTAAAAAAGCAAAAGATTATTTTGCAGAGTACATAGATTTGAAAGAAGAGATATCTTCAAACGATTACACTTTTCTTGCTCACGCCTGTTTGAAAGCGGGTAAGCTTAAAGAAGCTTTGGATTATTACAACACGGCGTTAAAGTTGGACCCGGAAAACAAATCGGCTATTGAGGGCAAAGAAAAAACAAGCAGCTTGTTAAACAATAATATGGCTTCAGATGCTTAAAAAAGTTTTATCCGTTATTCTGATTTTAATTTTTACTGCGGCTATTGCTTATTCGCAGGAAGATGAAACACAGAAAAAGATAGACAAGCAGTTTTACACCGCAGTCGATCATTTCGACGAAGAGAACTATGAAAGAGCACTCGCCGAATTCAACAGGATAATCGATAATTATCCGTTTAATTCCAAAACAACCGCATCGTACTTTTTTAAAATAAAAATTCTTATTCAGTTAGAAGAATACCAAAAGGCGCGCGATGCAATAAACTATTTCATCGAGAATTTCCCTTCGAGCAAATACATCGATGAAATAAGAATGCTGAGGGTTAAGCTTCATTTAAATAATAAAGAATATTCCGATGCTCTCCGCGAAATTGCATTTTTAATCGACAAGACAAAATTCATCTCTTACAGGATTGATGCTAAATCGATAGGGGAAAAAATTGCCGATGCGTATCTTACATCATCCGAAATAGAAAAACTAAGCGACGCATTTACCGGAGAGAAAGTTAAACCGTATCTTCTGCTATTGCTTGGCAAAGCTTATTTAAGAGAAGGCAACAGGGATGAAGCACTTAATGTTTTTTCGCAAATAATCGATAAGTATCCGCAATCGGTTGAATACACGGAAGCTAAGAATTTAATCGATTCTCCTGTGGTCAAGGATGTTTCGGACGGGGGACAGGTTTTAATAGGTGTGCTTCTGCCGCTTAAGTTAAATGAGTACGGCGAACCGACATCACGCGCAGCGACTGAGATTCTTGAAGGAATTAAATTCGCGGTTTCCAGATTCAATAAAAACCGAACGGATAAAATCGGGCTTGTAATTCGCGATACTGAAAACAGAGAAGAAAAAATTGAAGAAATCAGGGATGAATTAGGAAACAACATTAACATAAAAGCAATCATCGGTCCCATCTTCAGCGATGAGGTTCGCATTGCTTTACGCGAATTCGATGGAACGGGCATTCCCATAATTTCACCTACGGCAACCGATAACGACCTCACTTCTATAAGCGAAGATTTCTTTCAGGCGAATCCACCCATTGCAATCCGCGGAAAAATTATGGCGCAGTATATCTTCTTTGTCGAGAACAAACGTCTGATGGCGGTTCTCAATTCAATCGACGGTTACTCTCCTTTACTTGCCGCAACTTTTATTGATGAGTTTGAGAGATTGGGCGGGACGATAGTAGCAAAGGAAACTTACAAGAGTAACGATATAATGATTAGCAGCCCGATTACTAAAATTGCCGCGGTAGATACTCTCGAAGGAATTTACGCTCCGCTATCCGAAAAATCGGATGCGCCTGCAATCATTTCGCTTATGGTGCAGGATTCGCTTTACGTTCCGCTTTACGGCAACCAGGATTGGTTCTTTGCCAAGGGATTTGAGACATCTCCCGAGATTAGCAATATGCTAACTTTTTCATCCGACTTTTTTATAGAGTTCGGTAGTAATGCTTTCAAAGATTTCAGTAAAGAATTTTCGGATGTAACCGGCGAAGATGTAAACCGTAACGTGCTTTACGGTTACGATACCGCTAAGTACCTGCTTACGGTTATGCGTAACGTGGATAAATCCCGAACCACAATTAAAAGCAAAATGATATCGGGTATAACGAGCCAGGGTTATCACAACAACATATCATTCGACGAAAACAGGATGAACAGGTTCTTAAACATCGTAAGATACAAAGACGGTGTATTTGAACTGATTGAAAAATTCAGATCGGGAGGATAAAAAAAGAGGTGGAAAAATTTTAGGAGTAAAAGAACTACCGCCTGATGACCGACCGCGCGAAAAACTTATAAGCCGCGGTCCGCAAAGCTTAACCGATGCAGAGCTTGTTGCAATATTGTTAAGAACCGGTACGAAAGGTAAATCGGTTATTGAGATTGCGCAGGAGATAATCAACAAAGAAAAAAACGTTGCCGTGCTTGCATCCAAATCGTTTGAATCACTTAAGAAGATTAACGGCATAGGAAAAGATAAAGCCGCAACCCTGTTGGCTGCGTTTGAATTGAGCAGGCGAATCCAGCAGCAGTCGAAATGGTTTTCGGAAAAGAGAATAACTTCACCGGCAGACATTGCAGATATATTTATTCCTTTGTTAAGGGATGAATTGAAAGAGCGGTTCATAGTTGTATGCCTGAGCACTGCAAATAAAATTATTAAGCACGAAACAATATCTGTCGGCAACCTGAATTCGAGCGTGGTTCATCCGCGGGAAATTTTTAAAGTGGCAATCGATTGCTCAGCGGCAAGCATAATACTTATTCATAATCATCCAAGCGGAAATCCGGATCCGAGCAACGAAGATATCTCAATAACAAAAAAAATCCTTGAAGCAGGCAAAATAATGGACATTCCGGTTCGCGATCATTTGATAATTGCCGGCAGCACTTTTACCAGCTTTGTGGAAAGAAAGCTGATGTGATAAATAATAACCCCGTTTTGTCACTATTATTTGGTTATTTCTAACTATTTGTTTAAATATTTAACCCTAAAATTTGTATTTTTGTGAGTGGCTAAAAAATAATTCAATCTTACTACGGAAGAAAATTCACCACCTAAACTAATACAGAAATTTTCTCAATTCACTAAAACTAG
This sequence comes from Bacteroidota bacterium, assembly GCA_024278655.1. Classification (GTDB taxonomy): domain Bacteria; phylum Bacteroidota; class Ignavibacteria; order Ignavibacteriales; family Ignavibacteriaceae; genus BMS3ABIN03. The sequence goes on from JAJRSV010000317.1 coordinate 14,075, forward strand.
GAGGAACGTATGAACATCCTAAAATCACTAAAGATTCCGGTCATTGCCGGTGCTCTTATTATAAGTGCATCGCTGCTTACCGGATGCGGTGGCGTTAGCGAGGCTCAGTTGGCTGAGTTAAGCGCTTTAAGAGATGAAGTCAGATCTCTTGAAAGTGAAGCTAACACACTTAAAGACGAAAGAGCTTCCCTCGAAGCTGAGATTCAGGAAATGAATCGCAAGCTGGCTGAATGCAACAAACAGAAAGAAGAAACAAAGGCTAACTTAGAAAAGTTACCTAAGTAATCTTTTAAATGGTTTTTTTAACAAAAAAGATTTTCGGAGGAAAATAGATGAAAGTCACAAAATATATTCTGGCTCTTATTTCCCTTGTTCTTCTTCTGTCGGTTGTATCGTTTGCCCAGCAAGAAGAAGAAATGACGGAAGAAGAATGGCAGGCGGAAATGACCCGCTTGCAGGAGAATAAAACATCTCTCTTAAATGAGATTGATGCACTCAAAACCGATATCGACAACTTGAACTCACAGAAGTCTGGTATCCAGGATTACGACGAATGTATAGATGAACTTTATGCGATCGTTGGTGCTACAAGTCAGGACGTTGACAATTTCAGAAATGCAGTTAACGAACTCGACGGAAAGATCAGAAGAAAAGAAGGTCCGAAGAAAGACAGACAAGCAGACCTTGATGCACTTAAGATGAATAAAATAAGTGCTCTTCCTGAATTCTTCGATAAAGTTCATGTTCAGATGCAAAAAGCTCTTGATGCATGGGTTGAAAAACCGGCTGTTATTTCTTATAAAGTTGTAAGAGGCGATCACCTTTGGGGCATTGCCAAGAAGAAAGAGCACTACGGAAACGGTTTTGCATGGCCTATTATTTACAAGGCAAACCGCGACCAGATTAAAGACCCGGATTTAATTTACCCGGATCAGGTATTTAAGATTCCGCCACTAACTGAAGAAGAGAGAGCTAAATACGAAAAGATCAGAAAGAATTACAAACCGGCTCCTGTTCAGTAATAATTCTTTTAGTTCAAGTATTTATTTAAACTTGAAGAAACCCTTGTCAGTTTCTGATGAGGGTTTCTTTATTTAAATCAAAGGGAAAAATGACGGCAGTAGAAAAGAAAATTACATTGGATAATGTTGATTTGTTTTCGCTCCTCGGCATGAACGATGAGAACCTGAAAATTCTCGAAGAAAGATTTAATGCTACTATTACTGTAAGAGGCGAAAATGTTACAATCAAAGGTGTACTCGAAGAAGTTGAATTGACTGAAAAGATTTTAAAAGAAATGATTTACGTGTTGAACACAAGCGGTAAGCTTAAACCCGCAGATGTTGAAACTATTTTGAGTCTTACCGTTGAAGGAAAAGAATTAATTGATGATGAAGAGTTTGAATCGATTGTTCTTTACACAAAGCACGATGTTATAAAAGCAAAATCTGCCGGACAAAGAAAGTACATCGAAGCAGCAAAAAAGAACGACATTTGTTTTGCCATTGGTCCCGCCGGAACAGGCAAAACATACCTTGCCGTTGCACTCGCAGTAGCCGCTCTTAAAAAGGGATTGGTAAAGAAACTTATTTTAGCCCGCCCCGCTGTTGAAGCCGGAGAAAGTCTTGGCTTTTTACCCGGCGACTTCAAAGAAAAGATTGATCCGTATTTAAAACCGCTCTACGATGCACTTGATGATATGATGCCTTCCGATAAGCTTCGCTCTTATCTTGAAAAAGAAATCATTGAAATTGTTCCATTGGCATATATGCGCGGACGCACGCTTAACAACGCTTACGTTATTTTGGATGAAGCACAAAACGCAACTGCAATGCAGATGAAAATGTTTTTAACCCGCCTCGGTGCAAATTCAAAGGCAATCATTACTGGTGATATAACTCAAATTGATTTGCCGGATAAGCAGGTAAGCGGACTTGTACAGGCAAAGGAAATTTTATCCGGAATAAAAGGTGTGGCGTTTGTTTATTTTGATAAATCGGATGTGGTAAGGCACCGGTTGGTTAAGGATATAATCGATGCTTATGAGAAGTTTAATGGGAATAATAAATAGAATAGTCATTAGTCAGTTGTCATTAGCATACACTGCGAAGCCATACTTCTCTAAAGTTACGTGGGGTATACTTTAGCTTAGTAGGGGCATTCATTGTCATTCATAGTCATTTATAGTCAATCGTTGTCATTTGTTGTGGTATTCGGCACAGTAGCTTTGGTAAAGTTCATTCAGCCATTCCTTCAATCTTTCAATTTTGTAATCTTGTAATTTTGTAATCATCTAATCATTCAATTCTAATCTTTAATCTTTTTACTTTACTCTTTTGTCTTCCTGTCCTTTGCTTTCTTCCCAATACTTATCCATTTCAGCAAGATTAGATTCAGTTAACTTTTTGCCGGATTCTTTTATCTTCTTTTCAACATAACCAAATCTTTTAATGAACTTTCTGTTTGTTTTCCGGAGTGCGTTTTCCGGATTTACACCGAGGAACCTTGCATAATTAACCAACGCAAAAAACACATCACCGATTTCATTCTCAAGCTCTTCTTGTGATTCTTCTTTTTCCGATTTATGCATCTCTTCAATTTCTTCTATTACTTTCTTCCATACGTCTTCTTTCTTTTCCCAGTCGAATCCAACTTTGGCTGCTTTTTCCTGAAGCCGGTGTGCACGCTGCAACGCAGGCAGTGCTTCGGGGACTCCTTCAAGCAGCGATTCTCTTCCTTCGGTTAGTTTTATCTCTTCCCAATTCTTTTTCACTTCTTCAGCACCGGAAACTTTTACATCACCGAAAATATGCGGATGCCTTCTTATCAGCTTTTCACGAATTGAATCAATAACTTCTTCAATGGTAAAATGCTTGGACTCTTCAGCAATTACAGTGTGGAACACAACATGAAGAAGCAAATCTCCCAACTCTTTTTTCAGTTCTTCGTAATCTTTATTGTCGATAGCTTCGGCAATTTCAAAAGCTTCTTCAATAGTTGCGGCTTTAATCGAATCGTTTGTCTGCTCACGATCCCACGGGCATTCTTTTCTTAATCTTTTTACTATCTGAACAAATTCAGTAAATTTATCATCGTTCATTTATTCTGTTCCTTATCATTGATAAAAAATTGAATTCAAATTTAACAAAAATAATTAATCATTTAATGTTAAAGGTACAAAGATGATAGAAGAAAAAATAAAAGAGCTCGGCTATAATCTACCGGAAGCACCGAAACCGCTTGCCGCATACATTCCCGCTTTGAAAACGGGTGAGTATGTTTATACGTCGGGGCAGGTTCCGAGGGTGAGCGGGGAACTGAAATATGCCGGTAAAGTGGGAAAAGACCTTTCGATTGAAGAAGGA
>JAJRSV010000318.1 GCA_024278655.1 Bacteroidota bacterium
AAAAAACAAAATACCTGAAATGGAAAAACAAAAAAGTCCCTTCCCTTTGGGAAAGGATTTAGGGATGAGCCGCACAATATTCCATTTAGATTTAGATGCATTCTTCGTTTCGGTTGAACGGATACTTAATCCTTCGCTGAAAGGTAAGCCGGTAATTGTTGGCGGCGACCCGAAATACGGAAGGGGAGTGGTGGCTGCATGCTCTTACGAAGCAAGAGCGTACGGACTCCACTCGGCTATGCCTATACGCACGGCGTACCGTCTTTGTCCGCAAGGAATTTATCTGCACGGAAACTTCGATGAATACTCTCGTTTCTCAAAAGCAGTAAAAAATATTCTTAAGCAGTATGCACCTGTAATTGAGCAGGCATCTATAGATGAGTTTTATATGGATTTTACCGGCTGCCGGAATGTTTACGGTTCGCTCTTTGCTTTTGCCTCTTTCCTTCAAAAAGAAATATGGGAAAAGCTTTCGCTTCCTTGTTCAATCGGGATTGGCAGCAACAAAACCGTTGCAAAAATCGGCTCCGATTGTATGAAGCCGCAGGGCATTACTTACATTCTGCCCGGAATGGAGAAGGAGTTTCTTGCGCCTATGCCTGTGGAAAGCATTCCCGGCGTTGGGAAGGTGATGTTAAAAGATCTTCACTCGAAGGGCATTTACAAAATTGCCGATATAACCAAACTGCCGCAGGATTACTTTGCCGCAGCTTACGGTAAGTACGGCGTTGATCTTTACAGAAAAGCCAACGGCGGCGGAAGCGAGTATTTATCGGTTGAAAGAGAACAGAAAAGTATTTCACGCGAAAGAACATTTAAAGATGTAACAAGTAAAGATTATTTAAAACGTAAGCTGTTCAAATTAACGGGAATGGTTTGCCAGGAATTAAGAGATAAAGGCTGGCAGGCATCCACGGTTACGATAAAGCTGCGTTATTCGGATTTTCAAACATTAACACGTTCAAAAACAATTAAACCGACAGACGACGACAAAGTTGTATTTGATATAGCATGGGATATGATGATGAAAGCACATACAAGAAGAGTTGCAGTAAGATTAATCGGGGTTGGTGTAAGCAAATTTTCGAATTATGCAGAACAGGAAGAGTTGTTTGAATGGTATGAAATTAAAAGACGCAAGATGTTAAAAGCAATAAATATTATCAGAACACGGTACGGATATTCAATTATTGATTTTGCGGATGGAATTTCAAATTGATAACACAGAACAAATGAATTACCCCGGGGGCCATTTCATTTGTCTGCCGCCTAATAAATGCATGTGCAAATGATAAACTTCCTGCCCGCCGTTATTACCGCAATTGAAAACCAACCTGAAACCGTCTTCTGCAATTCCCATTTCTTTTGCCAAATGATTTGCCGCATCGAACATCTCGCCTAAAAGCTCCGCATGTTCTTTTCCTTTTATATCTGTCACTTTTGGAATTTCAATTTTCGGAATGATTAATATATGCACAGGTGCCTGCGGATTGATATCTTTAAACGCTAAAATGTTGTCAGTCTCGTAAACAATGTCTGCAGGAATTTCCCGGTTAATTATTTTGGAGAAGATAGTACTCATAATTATTCTCCTTTTTCTATTCCGTATTTTTTCATTTTGTTGTAAAGGTGGCTTCGCTGAATTTCCAGCGACTCTGCGGTTTTACTGATGTTCCAGTTGTTAGCTTTTAACTGCTTAAGGATAAAAGCACGCTCGGCTTTTTCCTTAAACTCCTGAAACGAATTACTTCCGTCAATTATATCATTAAAAGTTGCCTGACTTGGTGTAAACAACAACTCGATATCTTTTCTCTCAATCTCTCTTTTGTCGATAATTATTATAATTCTTTCAACAATATTTTTCAGCTCTCTTACGTTACCGCTCCAATGAAGCGACTGCAGCATCTTTATAGCATCATCGCTGAATTTAACAGGCGGCTTTTTATGTTTCTTTATTATATCGTTTGCAAAATGTTCAACCAATAAGGGGATATCATCCAACCTTTCTCTTAACGGAGGAATGTGAATCGGTATAACATTTAAGCGATGGAACAAATCTTCTCTGAAATTACCCGCTTCAATTTCTTCCTGAAGATTTTTATTTGTCGCTGCAATTATTCTCACATCAACATCAATCTTCTTTCCGCCGCCAACGCGTTCAATCTTTCCGTCTTCAATTGCTCTTAAAACTTTTGCCTGCGCCTGCAGACTCATATCGCCAATCTCATCCAAAAATATCGTTCCTTTGTTTGCAAGTTCAAACTTGCCGATGCGTTGCTGAACCGCACCTGTAAACGAACCCTTCTCGTGTCCGAACAATTCCGATTCAATTAATTCATTCGGGATTGCAGCACAGTTAACTTCGATGAACGGCTTATCTTTACGCGGACTTTTATTATGAATTGCTCGTGCAACCAATTCCTTTCCCGTTCCGTTCTCGCCTGTAATCAGCACACGTGTATCGAGCGGTGCAACTTTATCTATCATTTCCAGAATAGATTGAATTGCTTTGCTCTTGCCTAAAATCTCACCTTCGCCTTCAAG
>JAJRSV010000319.1 GCA_024278655.1 Bacteroidota bacterium
CTGATTTGTGCGATGCATTCCTCATCGTTTTTCATTATATAATCGGTTACACCCGAAATGTTCGACTGCACACGTGCGCCGCCTAAACTTTCATTATCAATCTCTTCGCCGATTGCGGCTTTAACAAGATGCGCTCCTGCAAGAAAAACGGAACCTTCTCCTTCAACAATTAAAGCTTCATCACTCATAATAGGAAGGTAAGCGCCGCCTGCAACACAGGGACCCATAATAGCCGCAATCTGCGGAACACCCATTGAAGACATCTTTGCGTTGTTGCGGAAGATTCTTCCGAAGTGTTCTTTATCGGGAAAGATTTCATCCTGAAGCGGAAGGAAAACTCCCGCGCTGTCAACCAGATAAACTATCGGCAACCGGTTTTCCATAGAGATTTCCTGTGCACGTAAGTTTTTCTTTGCCGTCATCGGAAACCACGCACCGGCTTTTACCGTTGCATCGTTTGCAACAATTACATGGTAACGTCCGTTAATTCTGCCTATACCGTAAACCGTTCCCGCTGCCGGTGCACCGCCGAATTCTTTATACATATCGTGCGCTGCAAAAATGCTCAACTCAAAAAATTCATTAGGGTCATCGAGTAAAAGATTGATTCTTTCGCGTGCGGTTAATTTGCCTTTCGCTTTTTGGCGTGCAATTGCTTTTTCGCCGCCGCCTAATTTTATCTTATCCTTTAGCGCTTCAATTTTCCTGAGCAGTTCTTTTTGAAAGTCTTCTTTCTTTAAGTATTCGGGTGTCTCTGTAATTGGTTTACCGATTTTTTTCATGTCACTGTTTTTATGATGGTTAAAATTATTTATAGCTTGTCATTCTGAGCGAAGCGAAGAATCTCAACGAATACAAAGGCAGAGATTCTTCGTTCCGCTTCGCTGCACTCAGAATGACAATGAAAACTTATATTTATCAAAAACGAAAGAACGTGTCATTCTGAACGAAGTGAAGAATCTCGACGAAAACAAAGGCAGAGATTCCCTGCTTGCCGGCAGGCAGGTTCACTTCACTCCGTTCCGTTCAGAATGACAATCATGAAGAATCACCAATGTATATAAAGTATCATCAACAAATACATCTGTCATTCTGAGCCTGCCTGTCGGCAGACAGGCGAAGCGAAGAATCTCAACGATTACAAAGGCAGAGATTTCTCGTTATGTTTCGCTGCACTCAGAATGACAATTTTATTTATCTGATGCATTACCTTTGATCAATTCTTCGTAAAGATCTTTCCATTCAGGATTCATTGACTCAATCAAAGCAATCTTTTTTTTACGTGTCCATCCTTTTATTTGTTTCTCTCTTCGAATGGCATCTTCAATATTATTAAAAACTTCCTAGTAAACTAATTTTGTTATGTTATATTTTTTTGTGAAACCTTCTATTAGTTTATTCTTATGTTCGTAAACACGTCGTATTAAATTATTGGTTACGCCTGTATACAGAGTTCGGGAAATATTAGTCATTATGTAAACGTAATAGTTCTTCATCTTTGTTTAATCACTTCGATTATCAATGCATTTTAGATTCTTCACTTCGCTTCGCTACGTTCAGAATGACAATTTAAACTATTGTGATTTCTATTTCATGGACAAAACAAGAATTTGTCATTCTGAGCGAAGCGAAGAATCTCAACGAATGCAAAGGCAGAAATTCTTCACTTCACTTCGTTCTGTTCAGAATGACAATTTATTAATCCTTCAACAAATCCCTTGCAATAACAATCCGTTGTATCTCCGATGTTCCTTCGCCAATTGTTAGCAGCTTTACATCGCGATAAAATTTTTCAACCGGGTAATCTTTAATAAAACCGTAGCCGCCATGAATTTGTACTGCTTCGCTTGCTGCTCTTTCCGCTATTTCGCTGGCAAACAGTTTTGCCATTGCAGCTTCTTTTTTATTAGGTATGCCTTTGTCCTTCATATATGCAGCACGCAGTGTTAACGTTCTTGCTGCTTCTACGTTTGTTTGCATTTCGGCAAGCTTGAATTGTATTGCCTGAAAATCTGCTATCGGTTTACCGAACTGGTGCCGCTCTTTTGAGTATTTAATCGATTCTTCGAGACAGCCCTGTGCCAATCCAACACTCAATGATGCAATCGATATTCTTCCGCCTTCGAGAACATGCATTGCCTGTGTAAAGCCCATACCTTCTTCTCCGATCAAATTTTCTTTAGGCACTCTGCAGTTTTCAAAAATAAGCTGCGAAGTTTCACAGCTTCTCATTCCAAGCTTGTTTTCTTTTTTGCCTGCAATAAAACCGGGCGTTCCTTTCTCAACAATAAAAGCGCTGATGCCTTTTCTTCCTGCACTCTTATCAGTAATTGCCATAACAACCGCAGTCTCTCCGTAAGTTCCGTGAGTGATGAAGTTTTTCGTTCCGTTTAAGATGTAATAGTCGCCGTCTTTTTCAGCAACGGTTTTCATACCTGCGGCATCACTTCCGGAACCCGGCTCTGTAAGTCCCCAGGCACCTATTTTTTTACCGGTTACCAAATCGGGCAGATATTTTTTCTTCAGTTCATCGTTGGCAAAACGGTAAATGTGGTTAGTGCACAAACCGTTGTGTGCTGCTACCGATAAAGCGATAGAAGGATCGACACGCGCAAGCTCTTCGATTATAATCTCGAACTCGATGTAACCGAGTCCCGCACCGCCGTATTCTTCGGGGAATAAAATTCCCATAAATCCGAGTTCGCCTAACTCCTGCAGGAGTTCCATCGGGAATTTTTGAGTTTCATCGTAATCCATTATAACGGGACGAATTTTGTTCTCTGCAAAATTCCTGATGGTATCTTTTATTATCTGCTGGTCTTCTGTTAGCTCAATTAAGAAAGGTATTTGATCTGTGCTCATTGAATATCCTATAATTGAAATACAAATTATTAAATTCTTATTATATCCCCCAAAAATACTAACTAAATCAATTTCTGTTTTTAAAATCTTTAATAATTTTTTCAGCTATGTGGTAAGGAGATAAATCGCCAACCACAACTTTCTCTAAAGATGAATTTAATGAATTTTCTCCACTTTCACTCCACAATTCTTCTCTTATTTTATTTTCTACGATATCTTTTATTCTGTTTTTTGTTTGATGTTCTCTTCGCCTGATGAAAATATTATTTTCGAGCATAAAATTCCGGTGACGTTCAATCTCTTTTGCTATTTCGTCAATGCCTTTATTTTCGGAAGCAACGGTTTTAATAATGTTCGGCATCCAGCTTTTTTCATCGTGGTCGCGCATCATCAAAATTGTTTGAAGCGAAGCAACTGCCTGTTCCGAACCCGGACGGTCGCATTTATTCATAACGAAGAAATCTGCAATCTCCATTAATCCGGCTTTCATTGCCTGAACCGCATCGCCCGATTCGGGAACGAGTACGACTACCGTTGTGTCTGCTGCTCCGGCTATATCGAGTTCCGATTGCCCGACGCCCACAGTTTCGAAAATTATATAATCGTAACCTGCGGCATCTAAAACATCGGCAGCATCAATTGCCTTACGGCTTAAGCCGCCCAGCGAGCCGCGCGTTGCCATGCTTCGTATAAACACTCCTTCATCCTGCCCGATTTCAGACATTCGCACCCTGTCGCCTAAAAGCGCTCCGCCTGTAAACGGGCTTGTCGGGTCAACGGCAATTATTCCTACTTTCTTATTTTGCTTCCGGTAATATTTTGTCAACTGATTTGTGATTGTACTTTTGCCAGAACCGGGCGGTCCCGTCAATCCGATTCTATATGCATTACCAACTTTCGAATAAATTTCCTTAAGCAATTTTGCTGCCGAAGAGTTTCCTTCTTCGACTAACGAAATCGAACGTGCAACGGCGCGCCTGTCGTTTGACAATAACCTTTCTACTAAA
>JAJRSV010000320.1 GCA_024278655.1 Bacteroidota bacterium
AAGGCACATTCGATTTCCAAAGCAAAGGAAGAATTTTCTTTGCAGTTTCGATTGCACCTTTTGTCCACCTGAACTGCTGTGACTTGAGCGCGTTTATTTCAGCGGGAAGCTCAGCGGGTGAAGTAAAATCTTTTAAGAAGACAAATTTCCATCCGTTAATTTGTGCACGGTAGCTTAAATCGAGGTCTTCGGTTAAAGTATCGCCATGCCAGTTGCCTGCATCATAAATGCATTCCTTACGCCATACGCCGCCGGTTCCGTTAAAGTTAATAAAAAACCCGGCTTTGTTTCTAACGGTTTGCTCGATAACAAAGTGTCCGTCGAGTGCAAGCGCCTGTGCCTTGGTTAGAATCGAGTAGTCGCTGTTTAAGTGTTCCCATCTTGTTTGCACCATCCCGACGTTATCGCTGTAAAAGAAAGGGAGAGTTTTTTTAAGAAAATTTTTCTTGGGAATAAAATCCGCATCGAAGATTGCAATGTATTTGCCCTTTGCAATTTTTAAACCTTCTTTAAGAGCGCCCGCTTTATAGCCATCCCTGTTTGTTCTATGAATATGATGAATATCGAAGCCCTCTTTCCGCTTTTTTTCAACAATATTTTTAACGAGGTCCACGGTTTCATCGGTCGAATCGTCCAACACCTGAATTTCGAGTTTGTCTTTCGGATAATCGATAGCGCACACAGAATTAATTAATCTTTCGACAACGTAATATTCGTTATAGAGCGGAAGCTGAATTGTAACCATTTCATCGAATTTAAAATTCGGTTTCGGTTTGTACTGAACTCCTTTGTATTTGCGATGATAGTAAAGCATAACAAAACCATGGAGTCCGAACACAAACAGAATAAAAAGCGAAATAAAATAACCTAATAAAATTGCCTCATCCATTTTTCAATACCTCTTCATTTATAATTACCAACCTGATACAACTGCTAATAATATGTCTTCAGTTATTTTATCAATTGCAGTATTAATTGCGTTTACCCGGTCGTTATCGGCGTTGCCGGGCTCATAGTCGCCGTAGTTCGAAAAATTCTTTTCAAATATTTTTTTTCTTTTAACCAAATCCGTATAAACCACCTTTACAGTAATTGTTAAACGCCTCTGAGAAACATTCTCGCCCGCAGTAACAATAGCGGGAACATCCTTAACCGGAAGAATAGTACATTCGATAACAGCATCGGCTTTACTGCGGCTTGTTACCTGCAGCGAATTATCATCTATAAATTTTCTTATTAATTCATCGGTCAGTTTTTCTTTAAGCAGCGGAATACCGGAACCGCTTCTGTCGATTGCAATAGGTATTGCAACCGTTTGCAGATGTTCCGGAACCGATGAACCCGTAAAAGAATAAGTGCAGCAGCCCGTAAAAATAATCAGTATGGCGCCTATTAACAAATAGTAAATTATCGCAGCTTTTAGTCCGGTTTTAACTTCTTTTCGCATAATTTATTGTAACTGGTATTGTTTGATTTTTCTGTAAAGAGTACGCTCGCTTATATTCAAAAGTTTTGCTGCTTGCCTTCGGCTGCCGCGTGTTTTTTCCAACGCTCTTTTTATCATCTCTTTTTCCATTTCATCCAACGGCAGGACTTCATCGTTATTATTTTTGACGGGATAAACTTCATTATGCTGATGAATAATTAAATCCTTCAGGTCCATCAAATCTTTTTTAATTTCAAAAAGTGCACGGTAAAGAATTTCGCGGTCGGCTTCTTCGGGAGATTTTCGTAAAAACACCGGAAGGTTACGCGGTTCTTCCGATACTTCCTGCCGTGTAATTAGCGATGTGAACGACTCGGGAGTAAGCACACCGTCGCGGTTAAGAGTAATTGCAGTTTCAATAACGTTCTTCAGTTCCCTTACGTTGCCGGGCCAATTATAATCGAGCAGTATCTGACGGGCGGCATCCGAAATAACCGGGCACTCGATGTTATTGGCTTTGCAGTACTTAGTCATAAAATAATTGGCAAGTACCTCGATGTCTTCTTTTCTTTTACGCAGAGGGGGAATAGTCAGAGTAACAGCTTTCAAACGAAAGTAAAGATCTTCCCTGAATCTTTTTTCATCGACTTCCCGTTGAAGGTCTTTATTTGTTGCAGCCAGAAATCTCACATCAACTTTAGTTACGGTTTCTGCGCCGATACTCATAAATTCTTTTGCCTCAATTGCACGAAGAACTTTTACCTGTGTTGTTAAAGGCATCTCGGCAATCTCATCTAAAAAGAGAGTTCCGCCGTCAGCAATTTCAAAATAACCTTTTCTTCTGTCAACCGCACCGGTGAATGCACCTTTCTTATGTCCGAACAATTCGCTTTCGAGAATACCTTCGGGAATTGCACCGCAGTTAACACTTACCATCGGTTTGTCTGCACGCCTGCTTGCCCTGTGAATAGCCGAAGCAAACACTTCTTTGCCAACCCCGCTTTCGCCGTAAATCAGCACGGTAATATCCGAAGGAGCTACCTGCATTATCACATCGACAATGTCGTTAATCTCTTTCGATTTGCCGATAATACCGAATTTCTGTTTAAATTCTTCGCGGTTCATTTAAAATAATTATTGATTTAATGACATTTTGACGCACAAAAATAGAAATGGATTCTACACATATTGCAAATATAATAATTTTTAATTCACTGGAAACTTGAAAAAATTGAAATAATGTCAGATATTCAATTTTAGCCCGTCTTCGGCAATTTTAAACCTTCCGGTAAACCCGGCGGGGAGTGATTTTAACTGCCTCTCTAAAAGCGGAATGTCTTCATCACTTAAATGGGTAAGTATAATTTGCCTGGGTGAGATTTTACTTTTAACGGCAGAAAATAATTCTTCGAAGGTAATGTGTGTGACTTCGGTTATCAAATAATCGTAATTATAATCTTTGAACAGCAGCAGGTCATCTGCATTTCCAATGTCGCCCGTGTAATGAATTTTTCTTCCATTTACATCAAACAAAAAACTGCTGCACGAAAAACTTTGCTGCCGGTATTCTTCTAACTTTGAAATTTCCGACAAGTGTGAGTTCTGCCTGGCAATGAATTGAATATCACTGCTCACTTTAAAGTTTTCATCCTGAACAAATCCGTGATATAAAATTTCAAAATCCATTCGCCCGGGAAACAGGTAAGAGCTGATTAGAAAATTCTTCAGCGTACCGGTTATTGATTCGTCTGCATAAATGTTTAACGGCTTCGTCCGCTTCTGCATTTTCATTTGAACGATGAGCACTCCGAGTCCCGTGTAATGATCGGGATGAAGGTGAGAAAAAACTATTCCGTCAATCGAATCGAAATTAATATTTTGTGATAACAACGCTTTGGCAACTCCGTCACCCGCATCAACAAGCAGATTGAAGTTACCGGTTGAAATTAAAAACGATGAGTGAAATCTTTTAAGAGATGTTTTCCCCGAACCGGTTCCGATAAAATTTATAACAGCCACTTTTGCTACTCGGTTATTTCCGTTACTCTGCCTTCAATTTTAAATTTATCTTTAATTGTTTGAAGGAAATTTTCCGCATCGTCGCGTGTTACAAACTTTCCCACATAAACCACATGAAAAGTTGTACCCGCAACCAACTTTTCTTTAATTACGGAATAGATGCCCGACTTCTCAAATTCGTTCATCAATGTTTCGGCATTTTCCTTTTTGCTGAAAGCTCCCGCCTGAATTGTAAACTTATACTCATCCGGCTTTTGATTGACTTTATTTTGAACCGTAACTTTTTCAGTCGTATCTGTTTTTACATTTTCGTCTTTTATCTTCGAGGTCTCGGGTAAACGGTTCTGCTTTGCAATTTTTATATACGGAGAATTCGGGTACTGTTCGATAAGCTGATCTAATTTTTTACCTGCCGATTCATACAGACCCAACGCGTAGTAGTAGGAGTAAATTCTGTAGAGTGCGGCATCGGCATATTTACTGTCCGGGTAGTTGTCAACTATATTCTGATAAATTGAAACCGCTTCCTGTCCGTTCTCCGTAAGCACACCTTCAAGAAACATAACCGAAGGAGATTCGGGATAGTCGTCTTTCAAATCGATTAGTTCTTCGCGGACTTCATCGATTCTGCCGCTTTCAACTTTTTTAAGATAGGGAACGATATCAACATCCTGCGAATATGCTTTTACCGGAAGGAAAAGAATGATAAGTAACAGCAAAATAAAATTTCTTATAAGAGAAGATTTCATTTTTAACTCCGACAGCTTATAAATGCTTCGGAAAAATTAGTGAAACAAAATATCGAAACTAATTTATGCAATTAATGCCAGATTATCATTTCTGATATCGATATGTTCAACGTAATCGCCAAATAATGTTGCCTGCGTTGCCCGGTTGATTTTTACTTTAACGTAATCACCTTCATTAATACCTTCGGTTACCGGAAAGATAACAACTTTATTCGAGTCGGTTCTTCCCGCAAAAAATTTATCTGACTTGCGGCTTTTGCCCTCAACCAAAACAATTTCTTCGGTACCAATCAGTTCCTGATTAATTTCAAAAGATATCTGCTGCTGAAGATCGATAATCTCCTGCAAGCGTTTCGATTTTACATCTTCGGGAACGTCATCCTTCATTCTGTAAGCTTTGGTTCCTTCCCTCGGCGAATACTTGAACATAAACGCACCGTCGTATCGCACCTGCCTCATCACATCCAAAGTCATCACATGGTCTTCGTACGTTTCGGTAGGAAAGCCGGCAATAATATCGGTTGAAAAGCTTACGCCCGGAATTATCTTTCGCGCTTTATCGATTAAGTTAAGATAATGTTCAATCGTGTAAGTTCTGTTCATTAATTCTAATATTCTGTTCGAACCCGACTGCACGGGAAGATGAATGTAATTGCAGATGTTCGGGTTTTCGGCAATTGTGTATAAAAGCTTATCCGATAAATCCTGAGGGTGCGAAGTTGTAAACCTTATTCTCATCGAACGATCGACTTTAGCACAGGCAGCCAACAAATCTGCAAAATCGTTGCCTTCATCGTTGTACGAGTTTACATTTTGCCCGAGTAAAGTAACTTCCTTAAATCCTCTTTCCGATAATTGCTTCACTTCGGTTACGATCGAATCCAGTTCCCTGCTTCTTTCCCTACCGCGCGTAAAAGGAACAACACAGAAAGTGCAGAACTTATCGCAGCCGCGCATAACGGAAATCCATGCTTGCAGCCCGTCTTCCCTGTACGGAAGTATATCGTCGTAAGTTTCGGTCCTCGATAATTTAACACCGATACCTTTATCACCGTTGTACGCAACGTCTATCAGCTCGGGTAAACGGCGGTACTCATCGGGACCTACAACAACATCAACGATGCTTTTGTCTTCAACCAAATCTTTCCTGAGCCGTTCAGCCATACAGCCGAGAATACCGACAACCAAATCGGGCTTTTTATCTTTAAGTGTTTTGAAGTTTCCTAAACGCCCGTAAATTCTTTGCTCCGCATTATCGCGGATGCTGCAAGTATTTACCAAAACCACATCGGCATCTTCGGCATCCTTGGTAACAGTGTAACCTTTATTCTTAAGAATACCCAACACGATTTCTGTATCAGCCAGGTTCATCTGGCAGCCGTACGTTTCTATGTATATTTTATTCTTTTGCATTTGAGTTTAAATATAATTCTTTCCCATATATGGTTCAATCAAATAAAAACGGGGATAAAACCGAAAGACGAATAATAATTAAATAGTCGTCAACGAATATAAAATCAAATTGAGAATTATAAATGCAATAACTCCCAAAATTGTTGTGATAATAATTCTTTTTCTTCTTTGTTCGCGATAGATTTCGCCCCCTAATGAAGATTTGTTACCGAATTTTACGAATCCTAACATAATTTCCTTTTATTTATTCCCGCAATTTGTTTATAGAAAAATTATTTTACATCAGAGCAAAGATATAGAATTACATAATTAGTTGCATGGTATTTACAATTAACTTAACCTTTCTAATCATAATTGTTTTAGCAATATCCCCGGACTTTTCAAGTTGTTTTATTACAATTAGTTAACTTGCTAATTGCCGTTAAACGTACAATGTCTTTTCAAACTATAAAATGACACCGTGTTCACGGATTTTCATCGCAGAAGAATCATCTTTTTTGCTCTGACAAAACCGCCCGCAGTAATTCTGTAAATATATACTCCGGTCGGTAGTGTAGTTGCATCAAACTGAACGGTATATCTTCCGGCAGTTTTATATTCATCAACAAGAGTTATTACTTCTCTTCCGAGAATATCATAAATCTTCAACTCAACATTTCCGCTTTCGGGAATATCATACATAATATTAGTAGAGGGATTAAAAGGATTGGGATAGTTCTGGTAAAGGAAATACTTTTCAGGAATAAATGCGTTTTGTGTTTCATAAACGTTAGTGATAATTGTCGGATCGGGAATACCGTCTCCATTCTGATCAGGGAAAACGGAAGCGAGATTAATTAAGCTGTCCGGTCCGCCGTCTCCGTTCACATCTGAATTGTCGGGAGCGGAATCGCCGGCACCGTAATTAAATCCTCCGGCAATAACGGCTACAAATTTCAGTTGCACATTGGGCGGAATTAACCCGGCACCCAAACCATAAATAGAATTCCATGAAACAGCTAATTCCAAATCCTGACCTCCGCTACCGCGTATCCCGTTTATTTCATCGGTAATGTTTATGCTGTTATTATCTGCAGTTAAAAACAGACTCGGCTGATCGTGAAAGTAAGAAGCAACAAACATATCTATAGCATCGCTGCTTCTGAATCTGAAGTTCTTCGGGTAATCACCAAGATAACCCTGCTGCGAATTAAAATTAGTTACGCCCCCGTCTATTCCCGCATCGCAATACAAAATCATGGTGTTGAAGTTATCATTCAAAATATAGTCCACTCCAATGTAAAGCGAATCGGCATCCCACGTAACGAAAATTCCCATCAATTCGTTATCCTGCGTCTGCGGCGGGTTCCAATAGCTGTCGTTATCCGGGTCAAGAACAATCCGCCATTCCTCGAGCCAGTCATTCTCGTTTATGTTTATTGTGCCGTCAATAGTGGGTTTGCCGTAAGTTGCAATAATCGTATCCGTGTTTTCAATTACAATCAGGTTGTAATCCGTTGAGTCGAAAGCGCCTTTATTATCGGTTACTTTAACTCTTATCAAATACGAACCGGTGTCTTCCGGCGCAGGAGTTCCGCTTATCAATCCACCCAACTCATCAATGTTCAGCCAGCCGGGAGCAATTGCCAAGAAAAAGTGAAGTGTATCGTCATCCGGGTCCGATGCAAATGCCTGCTGTTCATAACGAACGGTTGCTTTAATCGTAGTATCGTTCAGCGTTTCAATTACGGGAGGATAATTTAACAACACACTTAATGAAAATGTGTCCACTGCCGTCTCACCTGCCGGATCGCTTACGTGAACTACAACCGTTGAACTTCCTGTATCGGAAAAAGCAGGTGTACCGTTCAACAATCCTGTGTTTGTAATGTTTAACCATAAAGGATTGTTCTCCAAAGTAAAGTTAAGATCATCGCCGTCAGCATCGTATACATTTATCTGATAATTAAAGAAAGAATTAGTGTAAGCCGTTTGATGTTGAATATCTTCCATCACCGGAGGATGATTTATTGTTTGAGTAGTATCGGGAACATAAATTGCATAGCCGCGCGGCGGTGCCCACAAGTCGACCCTGCCGTCACCGGCTGCGGTTTTATCCATACCGTGCCCTGTGTAGTCTCTGAACACCTGATCAGGATAATCGGTATCAACCCAAACGCCGCGCCATTCCGATGGATTATCATTCATCACAAGGTAAACAGCAGGTTTGCCGTTTCCTCCATCTCTTCGTGCAACATAAATATCCGTCGCTTGTTCTTGCTGCGTTCCGCTTCCTCCAACGTACCAGGGATTAAGTTGATCTCTCTTTGTCGTAGAGCCGTAGATGAAAGTCTTCCTTATCCAGATAAGCGTATCAATTTGTGGAGAATAACCGTAGTCAAAATAATCTTTGAAAAATACGGCGGGTCTTCCTTCGGAGAACATAATGTAAGCATAAGCCATCGGCTTATCGAACAGCACCGGATCGTGACCGTCGTAAATTGTTCCGTCCCAACCGATTCTGTCAACATCATGATTTTCAACAAAAGTAGAAACATTAAACCCGCTCATTCCGTTGTTAATCAGTCCCGCATAATCAAGTTCATTCATATCAAAGCTGCCCGACTGGTTATTGCACATTTCCTGCAGCTTGTAACGCAGCGGAAAATCGAACAGGCTTATATTCCCACCGAATGAAACCACCTGGTTAAAATAATTAATGATTTCACCCGGACCGCTCCAATGTTCACCCACAATATATACATCGGGAAATGCCTGGGAAAACTGAGCTATAAATTCCGGTTCTATATGTTTTACCGCATCGACTCTAAAGCCATCGAAATTCAGTACGTTTAAAATGTAATCAGCCCAGGCAATTAAGCTGTCGCCCGTACCGCCTGAAAAGTAACAAAGGTCTTCGAAAAATATTTTGTTGTGATACGGAGGATTGTTATCGCAATGGAAATTATTCGGATGAAAGTTGACGGCTGTTTTCTGAAATCTTCCGCTTACGGGATTGAACACCGTCCACCCCGTTCCGCCTCCGCACTCATACGGCATTTGTGCATCGCCGTTGGCAGCATGGTTCATTACCAAATCGAAAAACAATTCTATTCCGAAAGAATGAAAGACGGATACCATATTTTCCAGTTCACTTCTGCTTCCGAAACGTGTTTCGGTAGTTCCCTTCTGATTGTATTCGCCGAAGTCATAATTATCGTAAACATCGTATCCCATCGAAAGAGCTCCGCCGCCTTTAGCAGCGGGGGGAATCCAGATAGCACCGAAACCGGCTGAAGCTAATCGATTGGCAATTTGCGAAAGCGAATCGTACCACATTCCACCCGGCGGCGATTCCCAATAAAAGCCCTGCATATAAACATCGGATTTGGATGTGTCTATTAATCCAACCTGTTCACTTTGTGCGAAGGATATTCCAACGAATAAAAATATTAAGAAGATTATTTTTTTCATTATTCGAATTGACTACTTATAAAATGCAACATAACCTGATTATAAAACTCAATTTAAATTTTTTAAGTGGAAAGTAAAAAAATATCACTCCGTTACGAATACGCTAATCGTGCGTTGGCGGCGTATTTAATTTTAAATAAACTGTCGTTGTGTTCTCACATAATTAAACAATAAAAAAACCCCTTACTTATTCAGTAAGGGGTTAAAGTAAACTAAGAATGAATTCAGGGAATTTATTTCAGGAGGGTCATCTTTTTAACCTGAACAAAATCTCCGGCTTCAAGACGGTAGAAATACATTCCA
>JAJRSV010000321.1 GCA_024278655.1 Bacteroidota bacterium
AATTCTTTTATCTTATCCAACAGCGGCTTCTTAAATTCAGTATCACGTAAATTCGTTTCCAACTCTTCAAAAAATTTATTGAGCGATTCATCAAATTCCAGATAACCAACACTTCTCTTTGCATCGTCTGGCTCGATTTCATCGGAGTAACCGATTGTTACAATTTGATTATCGCTGTTGATAACGCTGATTGAACGAACTTCGTTAAAATCGTGGTCATCGCCTTCAAGCCAGAATACAGGAACAAAATTAAATTCATCGTAACGGCTGCTTAAAAACGTACATAGCTTTATCGAAGTGATTATTTTGTAAAGCGTGTAAAGCGGTCCGCCCAAAATTCCCAACTGCTGTCCGGTTACAACGGCTAATGTGTTGCTCTTTCCGAAAAGCTCTATGTTTTTCTGTGTCTTTGCGGAAGGTTTAATGTCGGTATATTGTTCTTCTAAAATAGATTTTAATTTTTTATAGTTGTAGTTATCCGATTCGGTTATACTTTTGAAAATCTTTTTATATTGGTCACGGTCTCTGAAATTATATTTAAAATATTCGGCTACATTATCGAATTCGTAAAGGTAATCTAAAAACAGGTTTTGATGTCCCGGTATATCGGAAAAACTGATGTACATATATACTCCAATTGAAAAATTTAGATAGGTAAAAGTAAAAAAAAGATGCATCCCTAACAATGATTTGATTCACACTTTTCCGGTGGATTTTTGAAACAAATTTTTTGAATATTCCAAAAACCGTTGAAACGGTTAAATCTATAGTTAGCCTTTGCTTTTAAACCCACGATTAAAATCGTGGGCTGCTTAATATCCATAATATCTAAACAACCTATAGAGTTTGCGGCTGCATGGTTTTTAAATCCACCAAAAAGTATTATTATTTATTTTGATTTTGAAATAATTATGAAGTTGAGTTGGAAATAAACATATTAAAATATTTAACATTAAAGCGAACAATAAACGCAGCAAAGATTCTGCTTTCGTTCGGAATATCGAAGTGGCTGAAGAAACCCGTTGTATGGGGTATGCCTATTTCATATTCGATTGAACCGACAAACCACTGCAACTTGAAATGTCCCGAATGTCCTTCCGGACTCGGAATTTTAACCCGTCCGCTCGGCTTGCTTAAAATGGAAGATTACAAAAAGATAATCGATGAGATAAAAGACACCGGATTTTATGTGCAGTTGTTTTTTCAGGGTGAACCGTACATAAATAAAAACCTTAACGAAATGATAACGTATGCACAAGAAAAGAATATGTATGTTTCGATAAGCACAAACGGACACTTTATAAACGAAGACAATGCCGGAGAAGTGTTGAAGTCGGCGCCGGATAAAATTATTTATTCAATCGACGGGCTGGATGAAGAAAGCTATCAGAATTATCGCGTAGGCGGCACGTTCGAACAAGCCGATAAGGGATTGCGAAGTCTGATACGAAAGAAAAAAGAACTCGGCGTAAAGAAGCCGTTCGTCGAGCTTCAGTTTATTGTGATGAAACAAAACGAAGAACAGTTGGATGAAGTGCTAAAGTACGGTAAAGATGTTGGAGTAGATAAAGTAGTATTTAAAACCATGCAGGTTACTTCTTACGAAAATGCACTGAAGTTTCTGCCGTCAAATGAAAAATACAGAAGGTATGTTGTTAACAACGGAAGCTTCAGTATAAAAGGACGAATCAAAAACCACTGCTTTGCTTTGTGGCGTACTTCGGTAATTACATGGGACGGAAGAGTGGTGCCCTGCTGTTTCGATAAAGATGCCGAACACGAAATAGGAACCGTAAACGGAAAGTCGTTTAAAAGTGTCTGGAACTCCGACGACTATAACAGGTTCAGGCAGAAAATACTTACCAACCGGAAGGGAATTGATATGTGCACCAACTGCACGGAAGGATTAAAAATTAATATATTTGAGATTGAACAATAATTTTTTTTGATGAGCACGGAAACGATAAAAAATAAATATTCAATCGGCTATAAAACTTTACTTATTTTGTTTGTAAAGTTAGCAATTGCCGCAGGAATAATTTATTACCTGATTACAGACATCGATTACGGTAAAGTTCTTTCCGCATTAAGCGAAGCCGATGTGATTTTCATTTACTCTGCTGCTGCGTTGAGTATTTTAAATATTTATCTGCAATTCCTTAAATGGAAAGTCACCTGCAATAAAGTACTCGATGAAAAGAACAATTCGAAAATATTGACTTCGTTGTTTTACGGATTTTCTGCCGGCGCAATCACTCCCGTTCGTGTCGGTGAATACTTCGGGCGGGCAATTGCTTTCAAAGATAAAACCATTATGCAAACCACAATCGCAACTCTTATCGATAAATTCTTTCCGCTGCTCATAGTTGCTTTTTTAGGTTCGATGTCGATGATAATATTCTTGTATCTCTTTTATGATATTTCAATCTACATTGCTCTGTCACTTTTCATACTTCTTTTCACATTCTTTTATTTTCTTTTTTACCTGATAAAGAGCGAAAGTTTCTGGGATGGAATTCTGTTTTC
>JAJRSV010000322.1 GCA_024278655.1 Bacteroidota bacterium
AGCGGCAAACCACCCCGATTCCGGCTGAAGCCGGAATCTGCCCCTCCTTGCAAAGGAGGGGAAAATGTATTTTATACTTTTACTAATGAATTAATTGGTGTGTTTATTTTTATTGCCGCGAATGTGTAAATCTATAAATAAAAATTGAGTACCGACCAATGACCAAATTTTAATGAACCGAAATCGGCGTTTCCTCCAACTGCTCGATCGTTTCGATAATTATTCCTTCACGCAGCGCATTTTCAGAGACTGTCATTTCTTTAAGATTAAAAGTTTCGAAGGCATTTCTTAATATCAGCATTCCGGCAGGAATAATATCAGCACGTTTTACTTCCATTCCTTCAATCGAAAGACGGTCAACCGGAGACTCGCATTCAAGAATATCTTCGGTTAATTCATTCATTTCATCTGAGGTGAAAGAAAAACCGTTAAGCGATTTTTTGAATCCCCTGTTTCTTCTGAAATTAATAATAGCTGCGGCAGAGAGAATCGTTCCCGAAGTTCCCACTGCAAAATCGAATTTGTGTTCGCTGTTTAAGTTCGTCTTTCGTGAAATCATACTTTTAATATATTCATCACATGTTTTAACACTTTCGGGCGAGAGATGATAATCGGGGAAGAATTTTTTACTCAACCTTACAGCACCAATCTTAACGCTTTCGGCAAAAACCGTTTTACCCTTTTCGCCAAGTATAAACTCAGTGCTTCCGCCGCCTATATCAACACAAAGTATTCTTTTATCCGTTACATCCAATGCATTCTGTACACCTAAGTATATTAGCTCCGCTTCTTTTTTCCCTTCAATAGCTTCAACATAAATTCCGGTTGATTTATAAACGCTGGTTATAAACTCATCTTTGTTTTTTGCTTCGCGCACGGCACTTGTAGCAACCGCTCTTATATTTGCACCGTAAAACTTTGCAATCTTGTTAAAGTCGCGCAGCACATCAATTGCCTTTTCCATCTCCCCTTCCGAAATTTCAGTAAGGTCTTTCCCTTTACGGAATCCCAAACGAATAACTTCTCTTTCCCTGTCAATAATTTTGAACGAACCGTCTTTCTTCACCCGTACAATTAAAAGATGAAACGAGTTGGTTCCCATATCAACTGCAGCAATACAGTTCTTCATAAATCAGTTTCCCTTATTTAAAATCATTAAACAAATCTGATAGACATCGTCAACTGCAACGTCGTCTATCAGTTCCGATTTCCTGATAAAATATTTGTTCGGTCCGATAGGCGCCCAGTTAAACGGGTTTGTGGGACCGAAAATCGATATCTGCGGTGTATCAGTCGTACCTGCAACATGCATAATTCCCGTATCATTTGAAATGAACAAATCCGACCGCGAAATTAAAGCCGCCACTGCGGGAATCGGTTTGTTCAAAAATAATGCTATCGGAACATCCGTATTTTTTTTTAAACAAGCAATCTCTTCTCTGTCGGCGTTGCTTCCTGTCACATAAAAGTTAACGGAAAATTCTTCATTGAGCTTTTTAATAAGCGCCGCATATTTTGTAAGCGACCACCGGTTAGGCGGCTTTCCTGCACCAACGTGTAAACCGATTAAAAAATCTTTTCCATTTAAATTGTTTTCTTTAATAAACTGCTCGGCGATTGCAATATCATTATCATCGAACGATATTTCGGAACGGTAGTTATGCGTGGTAATGCCGAAAGGTCTTACAATATCGAGACTTCTTTCAGACACATTCGAATCGGGATGATTACGCCAATCGAGCTTAACTCTTCTATCGAAAAAATACGCGCTTTCGTTCGGCTTTCCGTTTAACGATTCGGGACCGATTCTTATTTTAGAATCAGCCAGACGTGCAATTAAATTACTCGTAAATGAAATTGAAACCACGACGGGAACAATTGTCAGATCGTATCCTTCCTTCAGTACTTTCCAAAACTTTATCTGGTAAAAAGGATTTATAAGTTTCTTTTTATCGAATACAACTATGCGGTTGATAAAACGGTTCTTCACCATTCCCGGATAGTTGAAAGGACTGACAATTAAAGTAATATGGCATTGCGGAAAAGTTTCCTTAAGCGCTCTGAAAAGTGAAACGCCCGAAAGTAAATCGCCCAACTGATTATGCTGGCGAACAATTAAAATTTTTCTGGGAAGACCAATTTCCCTGCTTTTGTTTTCTTCAACGGCGAGGAGTTTTTTGAAAATGGAGTTGATAATTTTTGATGTGAAAGAATTTTTTGCCATTAAGGTTTGTTTTCTTCGTTTTCTTTCTTTGGTTCTTCTTTTATTTCCCTGAACTCCGCTTCCTCAATGTTTTCGAACTTTGTTTTTACCTTCTGGCTTTCCTTATACCTGTTAACCGTAGATTTTGTGCTTGCCCAATAACGGGTTAATAAACGGATAAACTTGAGTATCAAAAAGAAAAGCAGAAGATAAATTATAAAACTTAAAAATTTCATCATTCGGCTCGTTTTGATTCCGGGTTAAAGTATTCTGTAAATCCCCTGTCTTCGCGAAAAATTTGTTTGAACAGCTCGTTAAAGTCTTCTTCGTTGTTAACAAAATCTATCTCGGTTGAGTTAACAATAAGCAGCGGTGTTGTGGTGTAACG
>JAJRSV010000323.1 GCA_024278655.1 Bacteroidota bacterium
AATGTCTTTTAATACTTTAGAAGGATTATTTAATACTTGTTCATTTTGAAAACGAATTACCTTAAATCCATTGTCTTCCAGCCATTTTGTTCTTATTTCATCGCTTTCTTTATTATCAGGTAATTGATGTATCTTGCCATCAATTTCTATAATTAGCTTGTGCGAAAGACAAACAAAATCTGCAATGTATTTGCCTATGATATGTTGTCTTCTAAATTTAAACCCTTCAAGTTGTTTGTCTCTTAGTAACTCCCACATCAAAGTTTCGGCTTCAGTAGGATTTTCCTTGTTTTTTTTAGCAAACTTTTTAAGCAACTCATAAACTGCCGGGTCGGCAGTCATCCAACCGAATCCTTCTCCCTTCCCCTTTGGGGAAGAGCGGGGATGGGACTCCCGACTTTTCTCCCCTTCCCCAAGGGAAGGGGCCGGGGGATGGGCTTTGATGTAGGGCTCGAGTATTGCCACTGCTTTTTTCATAACCCGTGCGCTTTTTACAACCTGCGGAAGAAACATCTTGCCCGAACCGAACAAGTCCCCGACCACATTCATTCCATCCATTAAAGGACCTTCGATTATTTTTAACGGCTCATCGTACTTTTTAATTGCTTCGTTAACATCTTCGTCTATGAAATCTACTATTCCTTTTACGAGTGCATGTTTTAATCTTTCTTCAACCGGTGCTTTGCGCCATTCGAGTTTTTCAATCTCTGTTTTCTTTTTGCCCTTAACTGTTTCCGCATACTCAATTAATCTTTCGGTTGCGTCGGGACGACGGTTGAAAATCACATCCTCGACTAACTCTAAAAGGTCTTTCGGTATTTCCTCGTAAACTTCCAACTGCCCGGCGTTAACGATTCCCATATCCATTCCGGCTTTAATGGCATGATAGAGAAAAGCGGAATGTATAGCTTCTCTTACAACGTTGTTACCGCGGAATGAAAACGAAAGGTTACTTACTCCCCCGCTTACTTTTGCAAGCGGAAGGTTTTCTTTTATCCAGCGTGTTGCTTCAATAAAATTAACGGCGTAGTTGTTGTGCTCTTCCATACCGGTTGCAATTGCAAGAATGTTCGGATCGAAAATTATATCCTGCGGCGGAAAGCCAACTTCTTCGGTAAGAATTTTATACGCACGTTTGCAAATTCCGGTTTTGCGTTCGTAGGTATCTGCCTGCCCTTCCTCATCAAAAGCCATAACAATTACAGCGGCGCCGTAACGAAGAATTTCTTTTGCGTGCTCTTTAAACGCTTCTTCACCCTCTTTAAGACTAATCGAGTTTACAATTCCTTTTCCCTGTAAACATTTTAATCCTGCTTCGATAACAGACCATTTGGAGGAGTCAATCATTATCGGAAGTTTGGCTATATCAGGTTCAACCGAGAGAAGATTAAGGAACTTTGTCATCGCCTCTTCCGAGTCAATCATCCCTTCATCCATATTTACATCGAGTATCTGCGCACCGCCTTCAACCTGCTGACGGGCTACAGATAATGCTTCTTCGTAGTTTTCCTCTTTAATTAATTTTCTGAATTTTGCCGACCCGGCAACATTTGTTCTTTCGCCGATGTTAACGAAGTTTGTTTCGGGATGAATGACCAGCGGCTCGAGTCCGCTTAAACGCAAGTATGGTTTTTGTTCGGGAATCTTCCGCGGCTTATGCTGCTTTACTTTTTCGGCAATAGCTTTAATGTGATCGGGAGTGGTGCCACAGCAGCCGCCTACAATGTTAACAAACCCGCTTTGCAGAAAATCTTCCAACACGGCAGACATTGCATCGGGAGTTTCATCGTATTCACCCATTTCGTTCGGCAGTCCGGCATTAGGATAAACCGATAAAAACTTATCGGCAATCTTCGAAAGCTCTTCGACAAAGGGACGCATCTGTTTTGCACCGAGCGAACAGTTCAATCCCACGCTTAAAAGATTTTTAGCATGTGAAATTGAAATCCAAAACGCTTCGGTTGTTTGTCCCGATAATGTCCTTCCGCTCTGGTCTATAACAGTGCCGCTTATCATCACAGGTATTTGCAACTTTCTTTCGGTAAGCAGTTTATCGATTCCATAAATTGCAGCTTTGGCGTTTAATGTGTCGAAGATAGTTTCAATTAAAAGAATATCCGCTCCGCCGTCTAACAAAGCTTTCGCCTGTTCGTAATAAGCTTCCGACATCTGTTCGAAAGTAACAGCCCGATAGCCGGGATTGTTTACATCGGGTGAAAGCGATAATGTTTTATTTGTCGGTCCTAATGCGCCGGCAACAAAGCGCTGTTTATCCGGTTCCTTTTTATTGAACTCATCTGCTACTTCTCTTGCAAGTTTTGCTGCGGAATAATTTATATCGTAAACAAGATGTTCCGTTTTATAATCGGCTTGAGAAATTGACGTTCCGTTAAACGTATTCGTTTCAACTATGTCGGCTCCCGCTTCGAAGTAAGCCCTGTGAATACCTTTGATTATTTCCGGCTGTGTGAGTGAAAGCAAATCGTTGTTGCCTTTCAAATCATCCGGATGATCTTTAAGCAGCTCTCCGCGGAAATCTTCCTC
>JAJRSV010000324.1 GCA_024278655.1 Bacteroidota bacterium
AGCTTTTCCATCGAAAGCGGTTCGCTCTTGCCGACTTCGTAACATGTAGCGATTAAAACTTTTGTGTTATCGGGAACGGAAAAGCCCGCATACTCTGCAATAAACTTTGCCGATTGTCCGACTATCTCCGGATTTATTCTGAAATTGGTTTGAATTGCTTTGGCTAATTTCTCTTTCTCTTCGGCAGTTACAAAGTAGCCGCCCTGCGCTTTAATCTCTGCAATTGCCTGTTCTTTAATTGGTTCGTCAACAATAATCGATTGCTCAGATGAGCAGAGCGTTCCGTTATCGAATGTGGTTCCGTAAATAATATCGGCAACAGCTTTCTTAACATCGGCGGTTCTTTCGATGAATGCAGGAACGTTTCCGGAGCCGACTCCGTAAGCCGGCTTGCCCGCACTGTAAGCGGCTTTAACCATCGGAGTGCTACCGGTTGCAAGTATTACAGCAATATTTTTTTCGTGCATCAATTCATTCGTGCCTTCAAGTGTGGGATTGCTCATGCATTGAATCAATCCCGGGGGAGCTCCTGCTGCTTCTGCTGCATCCGATACAACCTTCAAAGCTTCGGCGGTGCATTTAGCAGTGCGCGGGTGCGGACTTGCAACAATGCCGTTTCTTCCCTTAAGAGAAATAATAGCTTTGAACATTGCAGTAGATGTTGGATTGGTTGAAGGAATAAGCGCTGCCACAACTCCCATCGGCACTGCTATCTTTAAAACTTTTCCGCCTGCTTCTTCGCCTACTATTCCAACTGTTTTAAGATTCTTTATCGATTCGTAAACATTCTTCGTGCTGAATTGATTTTTAATAACCTTATCCTGCCACTTACCGAAACCGCTCTCTTCACAAGCCATTTTTGCAAGCCGTTCAGAAGCTTCGTATCCCGCCTCTGCCATCGCTTTAACAATTTTATCTACTTGTTCCTGTGTGAAGTGTTTGAATTCCTGCTGCGCTTCGTGTGCTTTGCGTGCAAGGTCTCTTGCTTCCTGAATTGATAGAAGGTCTTTATCCAGAATCATTTTCTTTCCTATTTAAATGATTACAAACCAAATATATTTAACCTTTGTGTGATATTCAATTGCAGAACTATAATTAAATTCCTTTCGCGGTATTAAAGCGTAGATTTAAGTTTTGCCAAACCGCTTTTACTTACGGGCAGTTCTTTCCCATTCTTAAGTATAATATGGTATGATTCTTTTCCCGTTTGCTCAAGGTGCTGAATAAAATCAACATTGATAATGTATGAACGATGAATTCGTACGAACATATTTTCATCAAGATGATTCTCGAAATATTTCATCGTTTTCTTTTTTAGGAACCGCCCCTGTTCGGAGTTTATCATTACGTAATCGTCCTGGGCTTCAATCCACTTTATGCTTTCTACGGGAATAATTGATATTTTATTGCCATCTTTTATTACAACTCTTTCAAGGAATTCAATCTTTTCGTCGTTGTGTTGAATGATATTCTGAATTGCTGAGTTCTGCTCGAATTTATCCTCCAACTTGCTGAATGATCTTTTAAGTGCGTCATTAAATCTTTCTTCTGAAAAAGGTTTAAGAAGGTAATCGACTGCATTAACTTCGAACGCTTTAATTGCATATTGATCGTAAGCCGTAGTAAAAATAATTGCTGGTGGGTCTTCCAAAAGCTCTAACATTTCGAAGCCGTTAATTTTAGGCATCTGTATATCGAGAAAAATCAGGTCCGGCTTTAACTCGTTTATCTTTTTTATTGCATCAAAGCCATTAGAGCATTCTGCAACAATTTCAACTTCGGGATGTTTCTTTAAGTAGCTTTTGGTTATTTCACGTGCAAGCTTCTCATCATCAATTATTATCGTTTTAATTTTTGTGCTCATAATTTATTTACAATTATTTTGTTAATACAAAACTACGAAAAATCATTAGCGAAAATTAGTGTTATTCGCAGCAATAATGGTTTTGAATAACAATATCAGGTAATCGCTTCTGTTAGCTTAATGTTTCAGCCGCTAATTAACGCGAATCAAAATTCTAAAAGTTTATTCAATTTCCATTCTCAATTGGAATGAACAGGGTTACTTTAAATATTCCGTTTTCGTTGTCGATTGTCATCAGATCGTTGCGATGATATATAAGTCTTAATCTTTCCTGTATGTTTTTCAGTCCCACTCCCGCACCTTTTTTAGTTGAAGATGTTGGGTCGTAATTGTTTTCTATTTCGATTTTCAAAAATTCATCCTGAATACTGCAAGTTAATTTCAGTATAACTTTATCAAGTGTTTCGTAAACTGCATGCTTAATTGCATTTTCGAAGAGCGGCTGCAAAATCATGCTCGGCACTTCAACCTGCAGGCATTTCTCATCGAACTCTTCCTGGTATTCGAACTTATCTTCGAACCTGATTTTTTCAATATCAAGATAGAGCCGTATGTTTTTCAACTCATCGTTAAGTGTGTTTTTATCGAACTCGTTTGTTTTAAGTACATAACGAAGAAACTCCGCAAGCTTTAAAATCATCTGCTTGGCTTTTTTAGGATTGATTTCGGTAAGCGCGCTCATCGAGTTAAGACTGTTAAATATAAAATGCGGATTTATCTGAAACTTAAGCGACCGTAACTCTGCTTCGGTAACAAGGTTTTTCAGCTCTGCTTCTTTTATAGTTCGCTCCTGAAATCCCATGTAATAAATTATCATATAATAAAAGGAAGTGAACAAAGAGTAGAATAACATACCGATTAACACACGCCAGACAATAGTGCTGTAAAAAAACTGCGGATAGTCCTTTCCGAAATTCAAAACACCGACCATTATAAAATAACCAATCAGCAGCCAGAGAAATGTTGTAAGTATTGCGCCTGTTAAATGACTTAAAATTATTTTCGGAGGTTTGCTGTTTTCAATGGGGATGTAACGTGTGGGGTACCAGAGCGTAAGTCCGAGTCCGCTCAGCAAAAAAGTAAACACCAACCCGTCGGCTATAGATGCTGCGGGTCCGATATCGGTTCCGAAATATAAAAGCAGAATGAAAACCGCAGCAAGGAGTCCCCAAAAAAGAAGATAGTAATTAAAACTTCGTAAATCTTTTAGGATTGGATTTGTAAACATCGTTACGTAATCAGACGTAATTTTTTATTTCGCCGCCGCCGAATAATGCAAGTCCCTTTATATACAAAGTACGCGTCTGGTCGGGAATCACGTTCGGGTCGCGTATGCTCTTATCGGAAAATCCGCCGAGCACTGAAGTAACATTAACAACAACGTTCCAGTCTTTGGGAATAATAATAGTAGTGCCGCCGAAGACCAGCAAAATGTCGAGTATGTTTTCGCCTTCAGCAAGCCGGCATCCGGTAAGATTTATTTCCGAACCGCCGAAGATAGCAGTGATGTTACCGCCTTTGAAATTATCGGATGTGAATAACTTAGAACCGCCTCCGAAGATTGAAACATCGTCAATCACATCTTTTTTAATCTGGGAATGTTTACCGGTGCCTTGAGTAAGTGAGGTTCTTCTGTTAAACAGAACGTATATTCCCAATCCGATAAAAAGCACGGCAAATACAATTCCGCCATGATAATGAACTTCGGGAAAGATTCTCGGGATAAGAAAGAAAAATCCGATACCTGCAAATAAGCCGCCTAATAATTTTTTTTCGGTGTTAAGAAGAATGAATAATCCCAATACCAAAAAGATAAACGGCCACGAAAAGATGATATGCGTAAGCCGTATATCCAATATATCGATGGAACCAAGCAGGAGAATTACACCGATGAACACCAGTATAATTCCCAATATATATCTTCTGTCTCCGCTTTCTCTTGCTTGCATTGTATTCCTATATGATATTTATTTCATCCGAAACATAATTAATAATTAATATGTTTGAAAGTAAAATTCGGTGAGCGGCGGATATTAGTCGGTGAATGATTTTATGAGATGATTATCGAGCCGGTTAAGCGGTTAATTATGATAAACGTTATTTGACCTTAACTTAAAAGACAGTAGCAGATCTAATAGTTGTCACACTGAATCCCGACGTGCACTCTACAGACAGGCTCGTCGGGATGAAGTGTCTTGATTTTTATAAGGTTGAGATTCTTCACTCCGCTTCGCCTGTCTGCCGACAGGCAGGCTCCGTTCAGAATGACAATTATGAGTTATGCAACACAAACTTAATGCAGGTAGAAAAAATGGAACCACTTTGCCCCTGCATTTCAAACTTTTTAACCGCTTTATTAGATGGCTATGCTTCCGCTTTTTCTTTGTGAAGGTTTGCTGTTTTTACTTTATCGAGTGCCTGTTCCAAATCGGCAATCAGGTCGTCTGCATTTTCAATACCAACGGATAAACGAACAAGCCCTTCGGTAATACCGGCAGTGGCACGTGCTTCTTTTCCCATCGAAAAGTGAGTCATGCTTGCCGGATGCTGTATAAGCGTTTCCACTCCGCCGAGACTAACAGCCAAAGTGCACAGCTTAACCGAATTCATTAAGACCCTTCCTGCTTCCATTCCGCCTTTAACTTCAAAGGTTATCATTCCGCCGGGTGCTTTGTGCTGCTTTTGCCCGGTTGCATAGTTCGGGTGGCTTTTAAGTCCGGGATAACGAACGCTTTCAACCATCGGATGCTGCTCAAGCCAT
>JAJRSV010000325.1 GCA_024278655.1 Bacteroidota bacterium
TGTCCGGTGCGTTCATTACCGATTTGAAAATTGGTTACTGGCTCGGTTCATCGCCATATAAACAGGAAAGCTGGAAATTTTTAGGAACATTGGTTTCGGCTGCTACGGTTGGTTATGTAATCTTAATCCTTAATCAAACCTACGGCTTTACCGGCGAGGGCGCATTGGTTGCACCGCAGGCAAACGCAATGGCGGCAGTTATAAAGCCGCTTATGTCTAACCAACCGGCGCCGTGGATGCTGTATATTGTCGGAGCAATCTTTGCACTCATCTTAACAATGATTGATGTTCCCGCATTGGCTTTTGCTTTGGGAATGTACATTCCGCTTGATTTGAATACGCCTTTATTAGTCGGCGGATTGATTGCTTACTTTGTTTCAACAAGAAGTAAGGATGAAAAAGTAAACAAAGCACGTAAGGACAGAGGAACACTCATCGCATCCGGCTTTATTGCCGGCGGTGCTTTAATGGGTGTTGTAAGTGCAATTATGAGATTCTACGGAATCAATCTTGTTAACATGGAATGGTTCGAATCACATTCTGCAGAGTTGCTTGCAATTACTATGTTCGCACTGCTTTGTGTTTATATGATTTGGGATTCCTTAAGAGCGAAAGTGGAAGAATAGAATTTAACTTAACAGAATACTCAATTTTAAAAGGCGTCGTTAGGGACGCCTTTTTTATTGCTGTGGCAGTAAATGTTGGTGATTTAAAGGAAATATCCGCAGTGAAGATGCTAATCTTGTGCAGATTACTGTTATAGCAGTAATATTCTTGATTCTTTATAAAATTCTGTTTATTTTTTGATGAAAGCATAGTAAAATTACCGTTATAGCAGTAAAATATGACATCTAAAGAAATAGGAAAAATAGTTAAGTTTCACCGTAAGCAGAGCGGACTTACGCAAAAGCAATTAGCTGATTTGGCGGGTATCGGTAAAAGCGTTGTTTTCGATATCGAAAAAGGAAAAGAAACGGTGCAGTTGAATTCGTTACTGAAGGTGTTTTCTGTACTTAACATAAGAATCGATTTAAAGAGTCCTATTATTCATTTGATTGAGAAGGATAATGAGGAAAGCTAAAGTTTACAACTTCGGTGAGTATGCCGGTGACCTGATAGAGGTAGAAAAAGGAAAAAAATATCTTTTCCGTTATAGAGATAAATATACAAAAGAGCCGGTCTCACTTACAATGCCGCTTCAGAAAAAAGAATATGAGTTTGACCGGTTTCCCCCTTTCTTCGAAGGATTGCTTCCCGAAGGCGCACAGCTTGATGCACTTCTTCGAAAAAATAAAATAGACAGGAATGATTTCTTCTCAATACTTATAAAAACCGGAAAAGACCTTGTTGGTTCAGTTACTGTTGAGGAAGCGGAATGAATATTTGTCCGATTACATATTTACCATGCGGCGACGATAAGTATTCGAAGGAAGGAATAAAGCGGTTATCAAAAAAGCTGAATGACCTTAACGACCTGACACTTACACAGGAAGAGCAATTGAAAGAAGCTGCTGCAAGAGCGGATAAAATGTCAATTCAGGGAGTGCAGCCCAAATTAAATGCAAAGCTTAATATTAAGGAGGAACGATTTGAAATTGTTGATATTAAGGGACGCTTCATTTTAAAACCACAGAATTATTTATATTCAGAGTTGCCGGAAAATGAATCCTTAACAATGAAGCTTGCCGAATTGGTGGATATCAACGTACCGTTAAACGGTATGGTTTATTCAATTGACGGGAAGTTTACTTATTTTATTAAACGCTTCGACAGGTATGGCAGGGATAAAAAACTTGCTGTAGAAGACTTTGCACAATTAGCCGGCAAAACAAGGGAGACAAAATATGATTACAGTATGGAAGGCGTTGCAAAGCTGATAGACAAGTTTTGCACATTTCCAATGATTGAAAAAGTAAAGCTGTTTCGTCTTACGATATTTAATTTTCTTGTTGGTAATGAAGACATGCATCTTAAGAATTTTTCTATACTGGTTAATAATAACAAAGTGGAACTTTCTCCTGCTTACGATTTGTTGAACACAACTATTGTTTTAACAGGAGTTCAGGAAGAAACAGCTCTTCCTTTAGCCGGCAGGAAGAGAAAATTAAACGCGGGAATTCTTATAGATTATTTTGGGAAAGATTTTTTAGGGATTAATGATACGGTAATTTCTCAAATACTCGAAAAATTCATACGCAGCTTTAAAGAATGGGAAAGGTTAATATCAATCAGCTTTCTTTCAAACGAAATGAAGGAGAAGTATTTCGAATTGTTGAATAAGAGGAGAAAGTTACTATTTTAATATAAGTTTAATTTTTATTGAAAAATTAACTATAAACTGATAACGTCAATCATAAATTTAATTAATATAATTGTAGGGAGACCAGTCTGGTCGCCCTAAAGTTTTTTATTTAAGCAACAATCCAAAGATTAATAATCAACTGACAGAGTCATTTGATTAGCAGCCCCGACAAGGTCGGGATTTCTGACCTGCCTACCGGAAGGCAGGTAAAATGATACCATCATTTTATCATCAACATTTTCTTAACAGCTACATAATCATTAACCTTAATTCTGTAAAGGTAAACACCGCTTGCAAGACCTTGCCTGCCGGCAGGCAGGTTTGAGGCGTTGAAGTTTACTTCATATCTGCCTTTAGCTTTTTCTTCGTTTACTAATGTTGCTACTTCTCTGCCGAGTATATCGTAAATCTTAAGCGTTACAAATCCATCCTGAGGAAGTTGATACCTGATTATTGTTGAAGGGTTGAACGGATTCGGGTAGTTTTGTTCCAAAGAATAAATTTCCGGTATATCATTGCCTTTATAGGAAATAACCGAATATTGAAATTTATTTAAATTGAAATTATCACTAATTATGTTCGATACACTGTACTGCGCGCTTCCACTCACTGAAGTAACTAACCTCAGGTAGTATTCGCCTTCTTCTATACCCGAGCAATCAACCTGATAGTTTATGCTTGAGTATTTTTCCAAATTATATTTGTCATAAGTAATATCAGCAAAAGTTCCTATAACTGTCGAGGACCACTTTATTCCCCACCCTAAGGTTCAGATTATTCCCCACCTCAAAAATGTAATTACCGTTTTTAAAAATAGCTAAAAAAACACTAATAAGCGTTCTGCAAA
>JAJRSV010000326.1 GCA_024278655.1 Bacteroidota bacterium
CTTAGTAAAAATTATTTTCTTTATGCTAACGGTTTAATCTCCTATAAAAAAGGTGATTACGAAGATGCATTAAAGAATTTTAAGCTATTACTTGACGATAACTTCAATACAAAAGAAGTGTGCTTTTGGCTGGCTTACTTTTACAGAGGTACGGGTGATTATAAAAACGGAATGGAGTTGTTGAAAAAATCGTTGCAGCTTACCGCAGATGATGACCTGTTTTTACCAAGAATAACTTTAGCTATGGGTTCGCTTTACTATTTATCCGGTAATTACGAAAAGGCGGAAGAGTTTTACAGGAAAGGTTACGAACAGGCAAAAGAATTAAAGAACACTATCGAGGAGATAAGAGGTCTTGCTAATATTGCTATCATTCTGGATGAAACCGGAGATGTAAGCGGTGCCCGCAAAAACCTGATGAGCGCAATTCAAAAAGCCGAAGCTGTTGAGAACCTCGATTTACTCGCTTATCTTCATTCTGAGTTGGGCGTTTCCTATACTTACACAAACCGGGTAATTGAAGCACGAAACCACTACACTAAAAGTTATAAACTTTACACACGACTTAATAACAGGGAAAGGTTATCATATCTTTCGAATAATATCGGTTCAATTTATTTGCAGCTTGCAAACTTTAAAGAAGCGCTAAAGTATTATAACGAAGGATTAGAGTTTGCTTCCGAAAACAAGTTAGGTCAAATACTTAATCTTACCGGCATTGCCGATGTTCATGCGAACATGGCTAATTACTCAAAAGCACTCGAGTATTATCATAGAGCAAAAGAGCTTGCAAAGTCGATTGACGACATCTCCTCGGAAGCAAAAGTAGATATTGGGCTCGGCGCATTATTTTTTAATGTGAACCGTCCCCGCTCTGCACTAAACTACTTTTACGGTGCCGAAGAAAAAATAAACATAGATGATATGCCGTTTCTTGCATCCGATATTTATCTGAAAATTGGAACTGTGGAAGCATCGCTTAAGAATTATGAAAAAGCAAACGGATATTTTAAAGAAGGATTGAAGCTTACAAAAGCCATCGGCGATATTTATTATAATCTTGTGATTAAAACCGAGTATGCGAATACATTAATCGAACAGAATAAATTAGATGAAGCCGGCAACCTGCTGCGTGAAGCTCAAAAAGATTCGAAGAAGTACCAGCTAACTCAGTTAACCGGTTTACAGGAACTTTACTTTGGCAAAATAAGTGAATTGAATGGTAACGATGCTGCAGCATTAAAGCATTTTAAAAATGCGTTTGAGTTAAGCACCGAAGCAAACGATTATCAGAACCGAGTTGAGTCGGGTTACCGGCTAGCCATGCTGTATGCCGGAGAAAAGAAGCTTGATAAAGCGGAAGAATGGTTTAAGAGAACAATCGATATTATAGAAGAAGTTTCGAAACCTTTGTTAAGTAACCAGGAACTGCAAATAGCCCACTTTTCCGGGATTAATGAAATTTACGATTCCTTCATCGATTTTTATTTATCGCAGGCGAAAGATAAAGAAGCGTTCGAATATCTCGAAAGGTCGCGCTCGAGGAATACACTGCAGAATCTTGTAAACTTAAAATTAATCAACTCTCCGGTTGATGAGGAGAAAATAAACAGGTATGTCGATGTCAAATGGATGATATCTTCAAATCTTTACGACGAAAGCGAAGTAAACGGGTTAAGAAAAGAGCTTGACGGTTTGAAGAAAGAGTTCGCTGCCAAAAACAAAAGTCTTGCTAAAATTCTCGATAAGAATCCCGCACTTTCAGCGAATGAAATTCAAAGTAAGTTAAGCAGCAGTGATGTTCTGATTTCGTTTTTTGTAACCGATGATTACACTCAGGTTTTCAAATTAACAAGCGATAGCTTTACTTCCGAAAGAATTGATGTGGGAAGAGACAAACTGATTTCGTTGATTAATGAAATAACTCCTTTATATAAAGCCGATGTAAGTAACGATGAACTGTTCGTTAACCAGGATTTGTTTGCATTCAATGCAGCAGCGGCTGCAAAGCTTTATAACGAAGTTTTCAAACCGGTGTTGAAGGATATTCCCGAAAACAAAAATATTATTTTCAGTCTTTCGCGTGAGATGCTTACGGTTCCGGTGGAATTTTTGGTTACGAATTGGGAGGATAAACAAAGCACTTATTATTACGGCGACAAAAAATTCTTAATTGAAAAATATCCTATTTCATATACACCGTCAGCATCCATATACATAAGACAGCAGAAAGAAACAGAACCGAATGAAGGAAAGATTCTTTTAGTTGGCGACCCTGACATTACCAACGATGAATTTACCATAAGTTACAGAGGCGGATTACTTGAAGATGAATCGTTTTCATCAAGAAACATAGAACTGTTCCCTCTTGAATTTTCGAAACGCGAGATTGAAAGCATCGATAAGTTGTTGAGCAACGATGTTGTTTTAACATCGGAAGATGCAACCGAACGCAACCTGAAAGAAAATGCTCCGAACAGTAAAATCATTCATCTCTCAACACATTCGTTTTTATACAAAGACCAGCCGTTAATAATATTATCGCAAA
>JAJRSV010000327.1 GCA_024278655.1 Bacteroidota bacterium
GCAGCGGGGGTATCGTGTCACCATCCAAAAATTTGATCCTTACATAAACGTCGATCCCGGAACTATGAGTCCTTTCCAGCATGGCGAAGTGTATGTAACCGATGACGGCGCAGAAACAGACCTCGATTTGGGGCATTACGAGCGCTTTTTGGATGTGAACATGACAAGGGCTAATAATTCCACAACCGGACAAATCTACCACGAAGTGATTTCGAAAGAACGCCGCGGAGATTATCTCGGTGCAACCGTTCAGGTAATTCCTCACATTACTGATGAGATAAAAAGACGGCTTGTTAGATTAAGTGAATTAGGTGAGTACGATATAATTATTACAGAGTTCGGCGGTACGGTCGGCGATATTGAAGGACTTCCGTTTATCGAAGCAATGAGACAGCACATGCTCGACTACGGAAGAGCAAACAGCATAAGTTTACATGTAACTTTGGTCCCCTATATTAAATCAGCCGGCGAAGTAAAAACAAAACCCACCCAGCACAGCGTTAAAAATCTTTTGGAGCTTGGCATTCAGCCGGATGTTTTAATATGCCGTTCCGAAACCAAATTGTCTAAAGAAATCCGAGATAAGATTGCACTGTTCTGTAATGTCGATTCCAAAGCAGTTATATCCGCATATGATTGCGCATCAATTTATGAAGTGCCGCTCGTCTTTTTCAGGGAAAAGTTAGATGTTTTGGTTTTAAAGCGGCTCCATCTTCCCGATAAAAAAATTAAACTGGATAACTGGACGGAATTCATCAGCAGTGTAAAAAATCCGAAGAAAGAAGTTGAGATAGCTGTTGTAGGCAAGTACATCAATCATCTCGATGCGTACAAAAGTATTCTCGAAGCATTTGTTCATGCGGGAGCGGAGAACGATGCCAAAGTAAAAATTCGTCCGGTTAATGCAGAGGATTGCGAGACGGAAGACACTGCGGAATTATTTAAAGGAGTTGCAGGTATATTAGTACCCGGCGGTTTTGGCGAAAGAGGAATTGAAGGAAAAATAGCTGCTGTTAAGTACGCACGCGAAAATAAAGTTCCGTTCTTAGGAATTTGTCTTGGTATGCAGTGCGCTGTTATTGAATTTGCACGTAACGTTTGCGGAATGAAAACGGCTAACAGTTCGGAGTTTAAAAAGACGAGATACAGCGTAATAGATTTGATGCCCGATCAGAAGAACATAAAAAATATGGGCGCAACGATGCGGCTTGGTGCGTATCCCTGTATAATTGCAGAGGGCACAAAAGCAATGGAAGCGTATCAGAAAAATTACATTTCCGAACGGCACAGGCATCGCTACGAAGTGAATAACAAATTCAGAAAAACTCTAATTGAAAAGGGATTGATATTAAGCGGATTATCGCCGGACAGGGAATTGGTAGAGATGATTGAAATTCCCGGTCATCCGTGGTTTGTTGCCTGCCAGTTTCATCCCGAATTAAAATCGAGGGCTACTAATGCTCATCCGCTGTTCAGGGAGTTTGTAAAAGCATCGATTAAGTATGACGAAAGCAAGTGAAATTAATTAAGCATCAATTCAATAACATAAATTATTGTTGTTCCGGATGAATTCGTTTAGAAATTTAATACGAAACTCTTCTTTAATCCTGCTCATCTTTATGTTATTTTCGTCCGCTCTGTACTCACAAAGTATTTTATCGAATAAAAGAGTTGCGAAACAAGTATTAAAAGGATTGGATGAAACTTTTAAATTCAATTTCGATAAAAGCGAAAAAATATTTGATGACTTAATTGAAAAATATCCTGAAAGTCCAGTCGGTTATCACTTCAAATCAATTCCTTATTTATGGAGATTTTTAGACAACAAAAACGATTCCGATTTGGTTACGTTCGAAGCATTAAGCGATTCTGCAATAGATAAATCGCTCGTCGTGTTAGAGGAAACTCCGAACGACCCTTACACATTTTATCTGTTGGGTTCCGCTTATTCATTTCGTGCAATGGCTTCGGCGCGTAAGATGAGTTACCTCGATGTTGTATGGTCAACTAAAAAATCTTACTCTTATCTGAATGATGTTTTGGCAATCGACTCAACTTTTTACGATGCTTACCTGGGTTTGGGACTTTACAACTTTATGGTGGCACAAACACCGCCGGCACTTAAATGGGCAATGGACATAACCGGCATCAGCGGCGATGCGGATATTGGAATTGAGTATCTTAAGCTCGCATCGGAAAAAGGAAGGTTCTCTAAAGTAGGCGCTGAATTTTATTTATCGCAGGTAGTCTCGGAATTTTACGAAGACTACGGGCAGGCATACAAACTGCTTAGCAAGCTGAATAAAAAATATAAAAAAAATATGCTCTTCGGTTATTCGCTGGCACTGCTGCAGGTTAAAATGAAAAAGCTGAATGATGCTGAGAAAACTTTGAAATATGTTTTTACAAATGCCGATACATCTTTCAATCAGCTTTTAACTTACTCTAACCTTCTGCTCGGTAACATTCATTTTTATAAAAACGAATTCGATACTGCAAAATATTTTTATGCCGGTTTTATTAACAATACACAAGAAAACTTCTTTAAAGGATTTGCCGCTTTCCGGTTGGGATTGTGCTGCACATTTACAGGCGATTCGCTCGAAGCAAAAAAATATTTTGAACTTTCCGGTGAAGGTAATACGGATATAGATGACGACAGGTATGCGGAAGTAATGGGAGAAAAGTTTGAAGAGAATCCTCCCGATTCATTTCAATTAAAAATATTTACGCTCAAAAATTATATCGATGCGGGTAATTATTCCGCTGCTTACGATTCTTTGATAAATATTATTGATACATCTGATTCAACCGCTCCTGCTTTGGCAGAACTTAATCTGTTACTGAGTGATGTTTATTACTACCTGGATAGTCTTGAGCAATCGTATAATTACGCAATTAAAGCCGCTGATTTTGAGGATGCCGAAAAATGGATAAAACCTTTTGCTTATTACAATGCGGCTCGTGCAAGTTTTAATTTAGGCAATTACGACGAATCGGAAGCGTTAATAGAAAAGGTGGAAGAGTTCAGAGATTACTTTTACGAAAACGATTTGAATAACTCGATAAATGCTTTGCGGCACAGGTTAAAAACGATTAAAAACTAAACCGGAAAAGACAAGTTTCAAAAAACAAATTCCAAATAAATTTCAAATTTCAATTACTAAATTCCAAACTGTTTTTGAACATTGTTATTTTGAATTTGGAGATTATTTGAATTTCGGGATTTGTTATTTGTTGTTTTCTGCCAAATCGTTACAGGATATTAATTATAAGTTACTAATGAGCGTAAACCCTTGTATATTGATTATTTACGGTGCTTTAAGTAGGTTTGTAAAACAAATTAAGTGTTGATGTGTTAAAGCTTGC
Source organism: Bacteroidota bacterium (assembly GCA_024278655.1). Taxonomy (GTDB): domain Bacteria; phylum Bacteroidota; class Ignavibacteria; order Ignavibacteriales; family Ignavibacteriaceae; genus BMS3ABIN03. The sequence goes on from JAJRSV010000327.1 coordinate 3,370, forward strand.
TGTCTTTGTATCGGGTAGAGGTTCTAATCTTAAAGCGATATTAAATTCCCCAAATCTAAAAGAACTGGTCGTTGTAAAAGCAGTCGTTAGCAACAAAGCCGATTGCAAAGCTTTCGGTATTGCACGTGAAAATTCAATCGATACTTTTACATTGGGAAGCGGAGAAGGCAAAGTAAGCTACGATAAGCTGAACGACCTGCTGAAATCGCTTGAGATTGACCTTGTTGTGTTAGCCGGCTTTCTTAAAATGATTCCTGCTGACGTTGTAAGAACCTTTAAGAATCGAATAATAAACATTCATCCGGCACTGCTCCCGTCGTTCGGAGGAAAAGGAATGTACGGAATAAATGTACACAAAGCCGTATTCGATTCATCTGCGCAGGTTTCCGGGGTAACGGTTCATTTTGTAGATGAACATTACGATACCGGAAGAATAATTGCACAAAGATGCGTTGATATTTCAGGGGTGAAATCGCCTGAAGAGATTGCCGGAAAAGTATTGAAAGAAGAGCATAAACTTTTACCGTTCGTTATTCAAAAGTTTGCCGAAGACAAAATTGTGATTGAAAACAACAGAGTGAAAATAATTAACTAATCTATTAAAATTTTTTTTACCGGATTAATAAATTGGACAAGTTTGCATTAGTAAGTGTTTCGGATAAAACAAAAATAGTTGAATTAGTAAGTAAGCTGATTGAGAATAAATATAAAATTATTGCTACGGGTAATACCGCACGAACTCTTACTAACGCAGGTTTAAGAGTGACGGAAATATCGGAACTTACCGGATTTCCCGAAATATTTGACGGCAGGGTAAAGACACTTCATCCAAAAATTTTCGGTGGAATACTTTTCAGACGCGATAACAAGAGCGACGTTAAAGAAGCTTACCAGAATAATATCTTTCCTATTGACATTGTGTGTGTGAATCTGTATCCTTTCAAAAAAGTTACACAGGATAGCGAAGTGGATTTGGATACTGCAATTGAAAATATTGACATAGGCGGACCCACCTTAATAAGAGCAGCAGCTAAGAACTTTAAATATGTTTCGGTGCTTACTTCGCCGGAACAGTATGAGCAATTTATTGAAGAGTTGAACCGGGGTGAGGTTTCAATTGAGACGAGAAGAAAGCTTTCGGTAGCCGCATTTGCTCACACTGCTGAATACGATACTTACATTTCGAATTATTTTGAAAAGAGATTTGAGCTTAAACCTTCGGCTTTAAGATTGAACCTTCCGCTTGCAAGCGCACTCCGCTACGGTGAAAATCCGCATCAGAATGCAGAGATATACGGCAGCTTCTACGATTATTTTGAAGTGCTGCACGGAAAGGAGCTTTCGTACAACAATATTTTTGATTTGGTTTCCGCGGTAGAATTAGTGGAAGACCTCGGTGCAAACTCGTGTGCTATTATTAAGCACAGCAATCCGGCTGGCGCCGCTACAGGTAAAGATATTTTTGATGCTTATAATAAAGCTTTAAAATGCGATCCCGTTTCTGCTTTCGGAGGAATCGTTGCACTTTCGGAAGAAGTTACAGCGGAACTGGCAGAGAAGTTGAATGAGATTTTTCTTGAAGTAGTCTCCGCGCCGTCTTACAGCGATGAAGCGTTGGACATCTTAAAGAAGAAAAAGAACCGCAGACTACTCAAACAGTTAAAGCCGGTTTCGGATGAACCGTTTCAGATTAGAAGCATCCCTGGCGGAGTAATTAAGCAGGATGCCGACAGGTTGGATATTGTTGAAGATAAAATTAATATTCCTACAGACAAAAAACCGGATGACAAAGAGTTAGAAGATTTGTATTTTGCCTGGAAGGTTGCAAAACATACTAAATCGAACGCGATTGTGTTTGTAAAAGATAAAGCTACGTTAGGTGTGGGTGCAGGACAAATGTCGCGGCTCGATTCGGTTAAGGTTGCATATTTGAAAGCTAAAGAACACGGGCTCGATCTTAACGGCTCGGTTGCTGCTTCCGATGCTTTCTTTCCGTTTGCCGACGGTGTGATAGAGATTATTAAATGCGGTGCCGTATCGGTTATTCAACCCGGCGGTTCAATTAGAGACCGGGAAGTGATTGATGCCGCTAACGAACATAATATATCAATGGTTTTTACCGGAATAAGACACTTTAAACATTAAGAGGTACAATGGGATTTTTCGACTTTTTCGCCACAGATATAGCAATTGATCTTGGAACGGCTAACACGCTTATCTACATTAAAGGTAAAGGTGTTGTTTTAAACGAACCTTCTATTGTTGCGTTCGATAGAAATTCAAAAAGAATTATTGCGCTTGGTAATAAAGCCAAAGAGATGCAGGGCAGGGAGCACAAAGAGATACGCGTTACACGACCGATGCGCGACGGTGTTATTGCCGATTTTGAAATTGCCGAAGGAATGATTCGTGCTTTTATTAAAAGAGTAAGAGCAGGAGTATTAAGCAGCAGACGCGTGGTTGTTGCCGTGCCGAGCGGTGTTACCGAAGTTGAAAAACGTGCTGTGCGCGATAGTGCGGAACATGCGGGAGCAAAGGAAGTTCA
>JAJRSV010000328.1 GCA_024278655.1 Bacteroidota bacterium
GCAAATGGCTTGGCGGGTTAAAGTCTGCTCATTCGGTTTACGGCGAACCCCACGATGAAGACGGCGTGGTTTATATTTCAAAAGAACATCTCTTACAGGGTCAGTTTATTGAAGGCAGAATGCTCGAAGCCGAAAAAGAAATGTAAAAACTTCATCGCTCACAACTACTTTCTCATAAAAATACTTACCTGTAAAAAATCAAAAAATAAAAATTTTATTTATAGGATTATTTCCTGAAATAAATTAAATTCAATTGAAAATATTAATAAAAGTACCGGGGGTAAGGTAATATATTTTTTTTATAAATATTGAGGAGGCAATATTATGAATAGATTGTTACTTGGTCTAACGGTAATAATAGCTCTATCGCTTGCTACCATTACCGCACAAGACAAGCCTGACAACCAACCAACAACACCACTTTCAACAAGCGAAATCATCAACCAACTTACACATCCCGAATTTTCTTTTCTGAACGAACCGGAAAATTCAAAGATTATAAGAAGTTATCAAATACTCGATAACGGATTTCTTATTGAATCGCTGACTCTTCAGATATGGAACGGAACCGACTGGGATAATTTCCAGAGATTAATTAACAGCTACAGCACACAAAATTTATTGATTGAAACTGTGGGACAACTTTGGAACGGAAGTGACTGGATAAATAGTGCAAGAGCTGTTTATACATACACCGGTGCCGGTGTAACTTCTACTATTACTTATCAGGACTGGAACGGTTCGGACTGGGTTAACTCTTCGAGGACATCGTTTACATACAATGGAAACGATTTATTAACCGAAAGATTAAGTGAAAACTGGACGGGTTCTACCTGGGAAAATAATAATCGCGAACTCTTCACTTATCTTGGCGACAACAACCTCGACACTCAAACCTACCAAATCTGGAACGGTGCAAGCTGGGCTAACACGTGGAAGGATACCTATCAGTGGAATGCCAATAATATGCCTTCCGAAACCTTAAAGCAAACCTGGAACGGTGCAAGCTGGGTGAATTACACGAAATCCACTTTTTCTTATGATGCTAATGATAATCCGTTAGATGAAGTTATATACCTCTGGAACGGTGCCGGATGGGATAACTTTGTACAGTACCTGAAAACTTACGACGGCAGCGGTAATTTAACCGAATTACTTAACCAGGATTGGGATCCCATAGACGGCTGGGTAAACGACTGGCATCAGATGTATCAATATGACGGGATGAATAATCGAACGGAAGAATTAGGTCAAACCTGGGACCCGATTAATAACCAGTGGATAAACCAATCGTTATCTACCAGCACATATAATTCGCAGAATTTGGTCGAGACCACACTTTTTCAACTCTGGAACCCCGGCACCGGCTGGGAAAATGATGAGTTCATTACTTTTACTTATGATGCAAATAATAACCTGATTATGCAGACTTTGCAGCAATGGAACGGTACCGACTGGGAAAACGCTATGCGAATGATTTATAACTGGATACCGGTTACCGGAATAGACGATGAAGAGTTAGCTGTAAATTCTTATAAACTGTTCAATAATTATCCGAACCCCTTCAATCCATCTACCATTATAAAATTCCACATCGAATTATCAGGCAGCGTTACACTTACAGTGTTTGATGTTTTAGGTAACGACGTTGCGGAATTAGTTAACCGTAATCTGGATACCGGAAATTATGAAGTGCAGTTTACTCCGGAAGGTTTATCGAGCGGAGTTTACTTTTACAAGCTTGAGGTTAAGGCATCGGACGGAAAGAAGAACTTTACCGGTGTAAAGAAGATGATTTTAATGAAGTAATGCCGAACACGCTAAACAAGTATTTTAAAGACCATCGAATCAGGTGGTCTTTTTATTTCGGTTGTTTTTAGTTCATTGCTTTTATATAGCCGGATAAAAACAGCTATAAGGTTTATTGTAAAATCGATATGAATTAAATCATTCTTAAAATATATGATGCGGGGTACTTAAGCTAATTAATTACAAATATTGAGGAGGCAATATTATGAGTAAGTCATTACTAATACTTCCGGTAGTATTAGTTTTATACCTGTCTGTTATTACCGCACAGGAATCACCCGACGTTCAGTCAACTACGCCGCTTACATCAAGCGGGCTAATACAACAACTAACAAATCCGAAGATACCTTTTCTCAGCGAAACTGATAACTTAACCAGCACACGGACTATCAATTCGTATCAAATTCTTGATAACGGATTTCTGTTGGCATCGACGATATACCAGTTATGGATGGGAGGTGTATGGGATAATCAGCAGAAAATTTCACAAACCTACAATACACAAAACTGGTTAACAGAAATGTTACAGGAAATATGGAACGGTACTACGTGGATTACCAACGCGAGAGCAGTTTATACATACACTGGCAACGGCTTTGTTTCCCGTATCACTTACCAGGATTGGAACGGAAGCGACTGGGTGAATACTTCAAGAGATTCTTATTCTTATAACAGTAACAATCTGGTCTCTGAATATTTGTTTGAAGTATGGACCGGTGCTTCGTGGGTAAACAATTACCATCATCTTTATACTTATTACGGTAATGATAATCTTCAAACTCAGCTATATCAAAACTGGAACGGAACAAGCTGGGTTAACTTTACAAAAGATACTTATCAGTGGAACTCGAATGATATGCTGACCGAAAAGTTATCGGAATACTGGGACGGTGCAGCGTGGGTTAATAATGTAATGTGGACTTATGCTTATGATGCAAATAACAATCCTGTAAATAAAACTCAGTTTGACTGGAACGGTGCTACCTGGGTTAACTACATTCAGCACTTAAGCACATACGATAGCAACGGGAACAAAATCGAATATCTCAACCAGAATTGGGATGCTAATGACGGGTGGGTAAATAACTGGAGAAATTCTTATCAGTATGATGCAATGAATAATCAAACCGAAATTTTATCGCAGGACTGGGATGCGGTTGCCATGCAGTGGGTGAATGATTGGTTAATTACTAATACATTTAACACACAAAATTTAGTAGAAACTTCATTAGCACAGAACTGTAATCCGGGCACCGGCTGGGAAAATAACTGGTTCATTACTTACGCCTATGATGCCGACGGTAATCAAACTACAAAGATCCAGCAAAACTGGAACGGCACGGATTGGGAAAATTATTTAAAAATAATATCAACCTGGATACCTGTAACAGGAATAGACGATGAGCAATTTGGCGTTAAGTCTTTTCAGCTATTTAATAATTATCCGAATCCTTTTAACCCGTCAACCACAATCAAATTCTTTATCGAAACAACAAGCGAAGTTTCGCTTATAGTGTTCGATGTGTTAGGTAACGAAGTAGCACAACTTGTTAACCGCACTTTGGAAAGAGGAAATTACAATGTGCAGTTTACACAAAACAATTTATCAAGCGGTGTTTACTTTTACAAGCTCATTGTTAAATCGGATAACGGAAAGGAAAACTTTACTGATGTGAAGAAGATGATTCTGATGAAATAAAATTACGCTTCATTTGTTAATGTATTTGAAGACCATCGCTGCCGGTGGTCTTTTTTTATTTATCGACTTATCTGTTTGTTGATTTTAACTCCGTTAAATATTCACCGGCGGTAAGATTGACAATTTAATTTTCTTGAATTAAATTATATTTCAGAAAATTAATTGGTGGGATTAAAAACAATCAATTATTTCAATAATTATTGAGGAGGAAAGATTATGAATAGATTGTTATTGCTGCTGTCAATTTTATTTTTCTACTCGTTTACGGTAACCGCGCAGGATATTCCTAACGTTGAAAAAAAAGCACCGCTTAACACAAGCGAGATCATATATCAAATAACCCATCCTAAACTACCAATTCCCGACGATCTTAAAGACTCCAGAGTAATTAAGGAATACCGGATTCTTTCGGATGGATTTCTTCTCGAATCAATGACATTGCAAAGCTGGAATGGTACCGACTGGGAAAACCAAATAAGATTTATGAACTCTTACAGTTCTCAGAACATGTTAGTGGAATCGTTATTGCAAAATTGGATTGGAGGAACCTGGGTGAATGCTTCAAGAGCCGTATATACTTATACCGGTACCGGCTTAACTTCAACCATAACCTTCCAGGACTGGAACGGATCGGACTGGGATAACTCGTCGCGTTGGTCATATACCTATAACGGCAACGATTTATTAACCGAATGGTTAATGGAATCATGGTCGGGAGCAACCTGGGAAAATGATTCACGTTATCTTTACACTTACGATGCTTCAAACAATCTCGAAACGAACACATCTCAACAATGGAACGGTGCAAGCTGGGATAATTTTACCCGATACACCTATCAATGGAATTCGAACAATCTTCAAACAGAACAGTTACTGGAAATTTGGAACGGTGCATCGTGGGATAATTTTTCGAAGACGACTTATTCTTACGATTCCAATAATAATCTTATTACTGAAATCGATTATAGCTGGAACGGTTCATCGTGGGATAATTCATCACAAAATCTTTATTCATACGACAGCAACGGGAATCAAACCGAATGGGTCTGGCAGCAATGGGATCCCGTCAATGGATGGGTAAATGATTACCGGGAAACTTATCAGTACGATGCAAATAATAACAAGACTCAGGCGATGGGACAAAACTGGGACCCGGTTGGTAATCAATGGGAAAATAGCTGGCTGCAAACTTCTAATTATAACGCACAGAATTTAATTGAAACAAATCTTATGCAAAGTTGGAATCCCGGCACCGGTTGGGAAAACTCTTATTTCGATACTTTTAGTTACGATGCTGACAATAATATGATAGAAAGGCTCGAACAAAACTGGAATGGAACCGACTGGGAGAATTCGTCGAGAACGCTATATACCTGGATTCCTGTAACAGGAGTTGACGATGAGGCGCCGTTAAATATCACTTATAAATTATTTAACAACTATCCAAATCCGTTTAACCCGTCAACAACCATAAAATTCTTTATCGAAACAACGAGCGATGTTACATTGAAAGTATTTGATGTTTTAGGTAACGAAGTTGCACAACTTGTTAACCGCACTCTGGAAAGAGGAAGTTATAACGTGCAATTTTCAGCCGAAGATTTATCGAGCGGTGTTTACTTCTATAAACTTGATGTTAGCACGCCCGACGGGAAAAATAATTTTTCGGATGTGAAGAAGATGATTTTGATGAAATAAAAATCCGAATAGTGCAGATAACATTTTATAAGACCACTGTAAACGGTGGTCTTTTTTTATAACAGAATTTGTATCCGGCTATTTCTTATTTACTTTTAACTTTTATAATTTGATGTAAAACAAAATTAACAATTTATTTGGCACATCGATTACTTGAAATAACGCTTCCGGAATCGGAAAGACCGCGGCTCGAAGAACTGAAAAATGATTCTGCAATTGTATTATGGCAGGAAGACACAATTCATTCCGGTTTACTGGTAAGAATATTAATATCAGCCGATAAATCGGAAAGCTTATTAGATGAAATAGAAAAGAAGTTTAATTACATAGAAGGTTTCAGAATGGTGATGCTTCCTGTTGAAGCCACACTTCCCCGCCCCGAATCGAAAGAAAAAGAAGAAGAAAAAGAATTAACGCCTGAAGAAAAAGAAGAACAAAAGGAGAAAGAGAAAACGGCTTTCCGTATCAGCCGCGAAGAGTTATACTCCGAAATTACAGACAACATTAAATTCAACAGAATATTTTCTGCAATGGTAATCCTTTCGGCTATAGTTGCGGCAATAGGATTAATGCGGGATAACGTTGCTGTTGTAATAGGTGCAATGGTAATTGCCCCGCTGCTTGGTCCCAATGTCGGCTTATCGTTTGCAACAGCTTTAGGCGATTTTAAGTTAGCAAAAGAAGCGTTCAAAACAAACCTGTTGGGTGTGCTTATGGCACTTGCTCTTTCAATAGCTATCGGTTACATATTCGGTGTTGATGTTTCGGTTTCGGAAATTGCAACGCGAACATCGGTTCAACTTTCGGATATTATACTTGCACTTGCTGCAGGAACGGCTGGGGTTCTCGCATTATCAAGCGGTGTATCAGCCGCACTTATTGGAGTGATGGTTGCGGTTGCTTTATTACCGCCATTAGTAACTTTTGGTTTGCTTATCGGTTCCGGCAATTATCAGTTAGCATTCGGTGCTTTTCTTCTGCTGGCAACTAATCTTATTTGTGTTAATCTTGCAGGAGTAATGACATTCGTGATACAAGGTATTCGTCCGCGCACATGGTGGGAAGCCGAAAAAGCAAAGAAGGCGAGTAAATATTCAATAATACTGCTTACGGTTTTGTTGATTGTGCTTGCGTTGCTTATTTATTTTTCACAAACTAATTAAACAGAAAACGAAAATATGCTGCTTTAACTTTCACTCGTTGCTAAATATTAGAACTAAAATATTTCAATAATAAATTATTTTATTTTTATTCATGGGCATTACAATTCATTATAAAGGCAAACTAAAATCACCCGGACTTATCGAACAAGTTCGTGATGAGCTGGAAGATATTGCCAAAGATATGGGCTGGAGATACTCAATTTTTGACGAAGATCTTAACAAGCCGAACACAGCAAAGTTAGTCGTAGATGATTCGGGTGGTAACATTACCGGTCATCTCCCTTTGAAAGGAATTATCATTTACGTTCATAAAGATTGCGAACCACTCACTTTTTATTTCGATAAGAACGGTTTTTTAAGAAACATTATAGCTATGGCAACGGATGAAAAAGATGATGAAACGAACATTTGCGCAAATTGGGTAAAAACACAATTCGCTCCTTTAGATGTACACATAACTATAATTAAGCTTTTTAAATACTTAAAGGAAAAATACTTTGCAGAGTTTGAGGTTTTCGACGAAGGTGATTACTGGGATACCGGGGATAAAAATATCCTGAAGGCGAAGATGGATTTCCTCTCGGAAAGAATCAATGAGGTTGAAAAAATTCTTTCGGAAAGTAACGATGAATTAAATAATATCAAATCACCGGATGAGCTTGCAAACAAATTGGAAGAAATACTTCAGAAAAAATTGGGAAAGGACAGTATCCGTTTGACAAGGGTCCAACAACCTAAAAAGAAAAAATAGCTCTTTTAAAAAGATGAAATAAATTGAAACCCCAGCGCATATTTCTCGATTTCATATTAAAGGAATGGCTCCTCTTTACATCAATTGCCGGTGTAGTTATTACATCGGTTTATCTTGAACGTCTTCCTTCCTTTTCAGTTAACGATATTCAGATTGTTTTTATTTTAGGAGTTCTCTTTATAGCCGTTAAAGGGCTTGAGAACAGCGGCTTAATTTTAAAGCTCTCTAAGAACATTGAAACCGGAAAACTTATTCCGTTAAAGTTAATCGCAGCAACTCTTTTCCTTTCGATGATTGTAACAAACGATGTTGCCCTAATTGTAATCGTTCCTTTAACACTTGCACTTAACATAACCCGCAAGGATATCCTTATAATATTTGAGGCATTAGCTGCAAACGCCGGCTCGGCACTAACACCTATCGGCAACCCGCAAAACCTGTTTATATATTGGTTCTACAACATTCCAGCCGAAAGTTTTATTTCGGAAATTGCACCTTTTACTGTTGCTTTTATTATAATACTTTTAACAGCATCCGTTTTCATAAAAACCAGCAGCAACAGTGTGCAAAAAACAAAAGTAACCGTTATAAAAGACAAAGCTTATATCTATTGCGGATTACTTTTAGTCGTTATTCTTACTGTGCTGCATATATTACCGGTTTTAGCAGGCGTAGTTATTATTTTATACGCTATTATTTTCGACAAAAAAAGTTTAAAGATTGATTATGCATTGCTGTTTACTTTTTTAAGCTTTATGGGTCTTGCAGAAAACATGAAAATAATACTTGCCTCGGGACTCGAAAATTCCAGACACATTTTTATATTCTCTGCATTATTAAGTCAGATTATAAGCAACGTCCCGGCAGCTTTGTTGATTTCCAAATTCACTACTCAATGGGAAGCACTGCTTTGGGGAACAAACGTCGGGGGATTCGGTAGTCTTGTCGGTTCGCTTGCAAACCTTATTGCGTACAAGTTGTATGTCTCTTATGATAACGGGAACAACAAAACAGGTTCGTTTACAATTAAATTTATTTTAATCGGATACGCTGCCTTTTTTATCGGTATCGTGCTGTACTTTCTTTTAGAAAAATTCTATTAACTTTCCATCCGCATACGCAAATGGGAAATGTTTCCTTAAATAATATTACAAAAGTCTGATATTTTCAGGTAAACATTTCACCTTAACTACGCATTAATCTGTAACCTGCATCACAATTATTCAATTCTGCTCCCCTGCCTGCTAATTCCAATCCAATGTTGTCTTAATGCCGACATATTTCATCCCTGGTAGCATATATCTTTTCAACCGTATAAAAAGTAACGCTAATTAAAACCGGGTTACCGGTTCTTAATCAATTAAGATTTATTTAACATAAGGAATAAGAAAATGAAGAATAAAACTTACCGACTGAAAACGGTAATATCATTTTTACCGATTGTTCTCTATATGATATTTTTTTCATCCGCTGCTATTTCGCAAACTGTTGAAAACCCCGTTGATATAAAAATCAAACCCCTCACAACAACATTAAGACCCGGAGACAAATCGGCGATAGAAATTATATTCAAAATACCGCGCGGCTTCTGGCTCGGCAGTAACGACCCATCGACAAGAATACCTGCACCAACTTCAATTGAGATGAAGCAAACAGAAAACTTTAATTTCGAAAAACCATTGTTTCCAAAACCTAAAGTTGTCGGCATTCCCGTCCATAAAGGAACTTCAAAAATTTACAAGGGTGAAATTCACGTAATTGTTCCATTTAGTATCGATAAAAACACACCCGACGGGGAATATACAATAACAGCTTATGTTACATATCAACCGGGCTTAAATGCCGGAAGTCTTACAACGCACGTTGATGAAAAATATTCAGTTAAAGTTTCTGTCAGTTCAAGATACACAACCAAAACAGTAGAGATTCCCCAGCCTTCGGTTCGGGATGTTCCCAAGGATTATCTGGTAATTGATGAAGAAGCAGTTCTGCCTTCGCCGTTAGATATTATAATGTACCGCTGGCCCGAAAATACTGCAGTGCCCGATATATTGCATTGGTTGTTCATCGATCCTGATAATCATGGTAAACACATACAAACAGTGTGGGTGCCGTTTGTGGGATTTACCGAAAACAACGGTGGCACTCTCGGGATGGGTGTTTCGTTGTTGGATGTAACACGCGAAGGAATAATGACAGGACAGGTTCAATTAAGAGGTTTTTATAACGAGTACGTGGGAACCACGTTTGCCGTCGAAATTGTTACTTGTCCTGCCGCTTACTTTAATTACTGGTTATCGGCACAAGTATCTACCGACGGAAAAAACAAAGGCATTCAATTCCACATGGAAAACTTAACTCTCGGTAAACACCATCGTTTAGGTTACGAGGTTGAAGCAAAAACTTTTCAGGATCCGAGGTACCGTTTTTACGGCACGGGCTCAGGTACGAAAGAAGAAGATAAAACTAATTACACCCATTCCGAAAATAGTGTGGTGCTGGATTTTTACTGGATACCGTTAGAGCACTGGCGTTTCAGTATAGGTGGTAAATATAAATCGGTAAATGTTAGAGACGGCAACGAAAAGATTCGTAAAATAATGCCATGGACAACCGAGTTCACCTCTGATGATGGAAAATGGGCTGACATTCCGGGAATACAAGGTGCTACCGTTGCCGGCGGAAGAGTGAACATTGTTTACGACGGAAGGAATTCCGAGTTTACTCCTTCGGATGGATTTTACGGTAAAGTTACAGCCGAATATAATAGCGTTACCGACCAGGTTGTTACCACGACCAATCCCGCCAAAAATTACGGAAAGTTTTCTGCAGATTTCAGAGAATATATTTCTACGGCAAACCAGGTGCTTACTTTATTATTACGCAATAGCTGGACATTCACAACCGATGAAAATGTACCTTTTTTCGATCAGGCAACATTCGGCGGTGATTTTTCGGACCGTGGCTTTGATAACGGAAGATTCTATGGACAACACTCGGTATTTGTAAGTATGGAAATACGTCTTCAGTTAATGCATATTGTTTTTATGGGAATACCGATGGATATTGAAATGGCACCCTTCGTAGACGGCGGGCAGGTGTTTACCAGTAACGGCTTCGACGGACAGTTTAACATCAATCCGGGGATGAGCGTAAGAATACTAAACAGACCAAACCTCGGCATAGTCGGTAACGCTGCAATAGGACAAGACGGATTGATATTTACAGGCGGTGTTACTTTGCCGTTTTAGATAATTATAATTTCTAAAAATCGTTGTAAACATAATGCAGGTTAATGAATCTTGTTATTCTCCCGGGAAAATAATAGAATTGCAGTAATCATTGTTTATTCTATTTTATCAGGAAAATAAATGACAAGGATTCAAAAAACCGAGAGTAGGTTAAATTACGATTACAAAACAATCCGGCTTACTCAAAGCAGAATTGAGAAGGGACTTCTTGCTATACCTAAAGCATTCTCAAAGTATTTGCCATCTTCAAACAAAAAAGTAAAAGTTTTTTTTGATGACTCAAATAACTTTGAGATAAAAAACTTCACATCGTATTTAAGCTCAACTAACGAAAATCGAATCGGGGGATTAAAAGAATGGTTCAATAAGAAAAAACTAAAAGACGGCGACCAAATTATTTTGCAAGTAATCAATAAGAAAGATAATGTTTATAGAATTATTCCGGAGAATAAGTTCATAAAGAAAATAAATTATCTTCAAAAATATTTCGATACATCGGACAACGAAACAAAAGCAGAAAAATATGTTGATAAACTCTCTGATTGGTTACTGCAGGATAAACGAAAGGTTTTTCAACAAGAATATTTAAGATTATCGCAACAAGAGTTAATAAAGTTGCGAAAAGTAAAATCATCGAATAGAAATATAGTTCGTGAAACAGTTCCGGCAAACATAAGAATTATTTTGGGAACCATTTATAAAGGGCATTGCCAGGTTTGTTCTTTTATGTTTCTAAAAAGAAATCGTATGCCGTATTTTGAAATTCATCATTTAAACCCTGAGCTCGGACATCA
>JAJRSV010000004.1 GCA_024278655.1 Bacteroidota bacterium
AAACTTAATAAATCTTTTTAGTTATTTCTATGCCCAATTGTTCCATTCTGTAGCGGAGTTTTGAACGCGATAAGCCCAAAATTTTTGCTGCCTGTACCTGGTTGCCTTTTGTTATCTCAAGTGTTTTTTGAATCAGAGATTTAAGAACAACGTCGGCTTTTATTCCTTCTTTCGGTATCTTAAGGACAAATTCATCGGAGCCGCCTGACTGTGCTTTTTGCTGCCCTATAAACTGCGTAATATGATGATCTTTAATTTCGTCTTCTTCAATAAGTAAAACCACTCTTTCCATTACATTGCGCAGTTCCCTTATGTTGCCTTTCCAGTGATAGGTTTTCAATATTTCCAATGCTTCGTGAGAGATTCTTTTAATTTTTTTATCGAATTTATTCGAAAACTCTTCGACGAAAGCATAGGCAAACAACGGTATGTCTTCTTTTCTTTCTCTAAGCGGAGGAAGCTGAACCTTTGCAACGTTCAGGCGGTAAAACAAATCTTCTCTGAAATTACCTTTGGCTACTTCCTCTTCAAGATTTTTATTGGTTGCAGCCAGTATTCTAACATCAACTTCAATTTCTTTCTGACCACCGAGCCGGAAGAACTTCTTTTCCTGCAACACTCTTAGCAGCTTTGCCTGTAAATCCAGATTTAGTTCTCCAATTTCATCCAGCAAAATTGTGCCGCCGTTTGCAAGTTCAAATTTTCCGAGTTTGGTTTTGTTTTGCGCACCGGTAAATGCACCTTTCTCATGCCCGAACAATTCGCTCTCGGCAAGTTCATTCGGTATGGTCGAACAGTTAAGTTGAATAAAAATCGAATCTGCTCTCGGGCTGTTTTGATGAATGTACTTTGCAATTACTTCTTTTCCGGTTCCGCTTTCACCTTCAATAAGTATTGTGGTATCGGGGCTTTTAGCTAATTTTTGTACCGACTTAAGGATGGTTTTAATTTTGTTTGATTTTCCGAAAAAAGTTTTGTTGTAATTATCCTCTTTTAACAGCAACTGAAGCTTATTTACTTCCGATTTCAATTTTACTTCTTCGGCTGCTTTTTCCAAAACAAATTTCAAGTAGTCGAACTCAAGCGGTTTTAATAAAAAGTCGAATGCACCGGCTTTAATTGCTTTAACAGTCGATTTAATATCGGAATAACCTGTTATCATAATTACGGGTAAGTCGGGGTAAGATTTTTTAAACTCCTTCAACAAATCGATACCGTTGCGTGTAGTAAGGTAGATATCGAGCAAAATTATATCGGGTTCAAAACTTTGCACTGTCTGCTCGGCTTTATCCGCATCGATACATATTTCCACATCGTAGCCGAGTTTATCCAGCACTTTCTTCAGCGATAAAGAAACGAGTTCATCATCATCAACTATTAATATTTTTACGGGTGAATCAGCCATTTATTATCTGGTCGGAACTGAATGTTATACTGAATGTGGAACCGACTCCGGGTTCACTTTCGATTAATAACTTCGCACCCATTTCATTTATTAATCTTTTACAAACACTTAAACCCAATCCTGTACCTTTTTCCTTGTTTGTATAAAAGTCATCAAATATTCTTTCGATATCTTCTTTGCGAATACCAACTCCCGTATCGGATATCGACCAGAAAATATTGCTGTCGTTTCTCCGGGTTTCAATTGAAATTGTACCTTCTTTGCTGCAAGCTTCTATGGCATTAGTCAGCAGGTTTAATATTACCTGAAGCAATTTGTTCTCGTCGCACTTAACAAGCGGTAACTTCTCGTCCAAATCCAGATTGATTAAAACAAAATTACTCGTAACCGATATGTTTATTATTTCGACAGCTTTAGAGGTAACCCTGTTAATGTTACAAGACGAGTTTCCCTTACCGTTCGATCTGGAAAAATCGAGAATATTTTCGATTAAGTACTGTATTCTGTTAAGAGCTTCTGCAGTCGAGTCAACCGTTTCATTAATATGCGCCGGTAATTCATCTTCGAGCATCTTAAGATATTCCAGATTCATTTTGATTGCAGACAAAGGATTGCGTAGCTCGTGGGTTAAACTCGCCGTTAATTTCCCCAACAGTTCCATCTTGTTGCGTACTATTTTATTATTCGGCATCCGGCAATGAGTAATACCTTATAATGGATGAATATTATGACGGGAAATATAAAAAAAAATTACAAGAATATTAAAGGAGTTTTACACTCTTTTAAAATTTGTAAAAATTAATGACAGCTTTATTTTCTGACAGAAAGGAAAGTTTTAACCGGATTTTATATCCTTTAAAATTTTATCGGCAACTTTCGAAATAACACTATCGGAATCGTAGTACTTTGCTTCAATTTTTTCCTCAATTGCTTTCAGCTTGGTTGCTTTGCTCTTCTCCGAACTGCTTAATGCTTTAGCTTCGGGAGAGATTTCAATTTTATCTTTTACAGTTCCCTTTTCGCTCTTTGCCGATTTGGTTTTCTTTATCTCTTTACTAAGATGATACTGGTTGTCGATGCCTTTGATGTTCATTTTTTCACCTGATATAATTCGCTAATTTTTTCTTATTCCCAATTTGTAATAATTTACGGGAAATTTCAACTATCTGAGTATTGTATTCCTCAACTATATTATCGAATTTTTTCTGAATTTGTTTAGCCGGAAGGTATAATTCTTTATCGAACTTCAGTAATTCATCCTTTTCGTATTTCGATAAAAGCAATTGCCTCTTCGATTTGAGCAGATTGATATTTTTAACGATACCGTCTATCTTTTCGCTGAAATTAATTTGTGTGATTAAATCCAGATCGGAACTTATAGTTTTCAGAAGGAGCTGAATTTTTTTTACTTCGCTTTCTAAATCATTCATATTTTCAGAAGAAACTGTTGCCGATAAAATTAAACATGTTTTGCGCGGCTAACAGATTTGCCAGTTGTGTCTGAAGATTTTCATAACTCTTTCTCAGGTTATCCGCACTTTTATTTATTCTTTTCTGGGCTGCCGCAATTTTGTCGTTGTAAAGTGATATGTTGTTTTCATAAGAATCTTTTGCAAGTGCCAGGTAGCCGCCGGCACCAAGATACGAATCGATTTTGTCGTAAAGTGTATTTGCTATTCCGTTGGTTGAGTTGAAAAGCGCTTCTACTTCGGAAGCATTTTCGGAAATTTTACTTTCAAGTAATGAACTATCGGAAATTGACAAACCCGAATCGGAACTGAAAGAGATTCCGATTTGCGAAAGCAGGTTAATATCATCTGCCGGTAAACCGCTTACCGGAGTGTAGCTTAAAGATGTTAAAGAACTTAAAATAGATGTTGCATTCGAATCACCTATCAGCAGTCCTCTTCCTTCCAAAGTAGATTTTGTGTTCTCTCTTAAGAAAGTATAAAGCTCGTTAAATTTTGTGATGAAATTTTCTATCGAAGATTTTATCGAAGTAACATCGTTTGCTACGGTAAGATTCACATCGGTATCGGATGACTGCATAACCGAATGAAGTTTAAATGTAACGCCTGTAACAAGATCGTCTATACTGTTAGAATTTCGCTGAAGCGATAAACCGTTGAAACTGAATTTTGCATTTAACTGGTTGTTTGCATCGGTTATATCGGCGTAAAGAAATCCTGCAGTATCCGGGCTCGTCGACTGATCGAACGCCGTTCTGGTAGTTCCAAGGTTCAAGCCGACTGCCGCAAGTGCACTGTAAGTTGCTCCGTCCGAAAGTTCCTTGATCCTGTAATCCACACCCGTTTCTTTAGCGGTAATCGAAAGCTGCGATGTTGTTGAAGTAGGTGAAAAGGCAGATGCAGTAACAATACCCGATGCACCTTTTTCTTT
This sequence comes from Bacteroidota bacterium, assembly GCA_024278655.1. Taxonomy (GTDB): domain Bacteria; phylum Bacteroidota; class Ignavibacteria; order Ignavibacteriales; family Ignavibacteriaceae; genus BMS3ABIN03. The sequence goes on from JAJRSV010000004.1 coordinate 3,806, forward strand.
GGTAACACTAATGTTCAAATCGGTTACAAGATCATATCCCGAAGAGTTTGAGATGGAAATATATTTCGAGGAATCATCAACGGTTAGTTTTAATTTTACATCGCCCGTGTTCGGCGAATCGAGAACTTTTTCTGCGGTTATACCGTCTATGTTATCGTTTATATTGGTTACAATTTCATCAATTAAATCTTCGTAAGTACCGCCGCCGTTTACTGTAATTGTGGTTGTTGTTCCGTTAAGGTTTATATCGATTGAACTTGTCCCGCCGGAATATGTGGCTGATGCGGTTTTAGCATCCGAAAGGACTACGGCTTTATCGGTGTTAATGGCATCGGCTATCTTTTCCATCACCGTTTGATTCGTCTCGGATGAAGAAAATGTAACCTCGACGGTGCTTGTATATTCACCTGTCGAACCGTCGCCGGTTTTAATGGTAAAGGTATGTGTTCCGGTAATCGAGTTGGTTTGCGACGATGTCATGTCGGTTGACATTACCACATCGCTCTTTGCAAGCTGGTTTACCCTGAACGAAAAAGCACCGATTGATGCCGAACTTGATGCTGATGCCGTTACAAACGACGAATCGGAAGTAGTGGTGGATTTGGCTCTGAACAATGAATCGGAACCGGTAAGCTTTAAATTTGTAAGTACCGATTTTAGCGAGCTTAATTTAGAGCTGAACGTTTCGTAAGCAGAGGTGAGGTTTTCGTATTTCGACTTCTTATCCTGCAGCGGCGAAACGAGTTTGTTCGTTTCCCTTACTATATACGAACTTACAAAGGTGTTTATCGAAGAAGTAGATAAGATGTCGAAACTCATTTTGAACCTAATTTTTATTAAAAGCGTCCAGCCAGCTATCCCTCAGCTCGTTCAACACGGTTAGAACAATTTCATAATTCCCCTTGCGCATCTGATCCTGGCAATACTTGTACAACCTTAGTAAACCTGTAGATATTTGTGCGGCTTCTTCATCTTCAAAGTTTAATGCATCAATAAGCGCCTGAATAACATTATTGGTTTTTACCATTTCTTGCTTTTTGCAATTAAGTATTGCAAGATCGTAAAGTTTAATAACAAGCTGCTGCGGAGTAGCTTCCAGAATATCCTTAACGAGGTAAGGATTCATATTCGAACGGTTTCTGTTTAACGTTGTATAATTTTGCATAATCAAGCTCGTTATTTGTTAAAAAATCCTCTCCCGGAAACTACCGGGAGAGGTTTACCGTTGTGCTCAACTCTTACTGGAATAAGGTGAGAAGAGTTCGAGGTTGAAAGTTGAGCTGAGCCAGCATAGATGTTGCAACTTGCTGCCCAATCTGACCCTTGGTAGCCTTTAATTGCTCCATAGCCATATCGGCATCAAACAGTCTGCTAACACTTGCAGTTGCATTAGTAATCGCATTAGTCAGGTATTCATCTTTAACTTCAAGACGCTGGATGTAGTTACCGATTTTACCCAAAGCATCCTGAACAGCGGTTTGAATTGTAGAAACACTAATTGATGTAATATTAGCGGATGTGGCACCGCTGCCGGAAATGGATGAAAGATCCAATGTGTTAAGAGTACCGAAGTTGATGGTAGTCTTTTCGGTTTCGCCTGTCTGGAATACGAAATTACTTGCACTCGGTAGTGTACTACCGCTAAGTAATGCCGTATCGTTAAACTTGGTGTTTGTGAAGATAGCACTGATTTCGTCGCCAAGTGCGTTTATGTCGTTTGCCAATGCTGTAAGGTTCTTGGTCGGATCATTGGCTTCGGCAACTTTTCCTTTAATCTGAATCAGCAGGTCGTTGATGTTTGTCAGAGCCGATTCAGCAGTGGAAAGAGTATTTTTGGCAGAGCCGATGTTGCCTTGAGCAGCTTTCATTAAAGTCACTTTGCCTTCAAGGTCTTTACCTACGCGGTAACCCGAAGTATCGTCTGCTACCGAGTTAATACGCTTCTGCGAGGCGAGACGTAACTGCGCTCTGTCTGTTTGCGCATTTACCGTTGCCAGTGCGTTGTAAGCACGCAAAGCGCTAAGGTTTGTGTTAATTTGGAAAGCCATTATATACCTCCGTGTATAGTTAATAGTACACGGGTATCCTTACCCGCAGTTATTTAAGAAATTTAATTCTCAAATAAATTATCGGAAGGAGGTATTTAAAAGTTTAGCGGTTTTGTAATTTTAATTGATACTGTTTAACAGCTTCTCTTTCAAACCGGTAAGCCGTTGCAATATTATTTCGTCGCCGCCAAACTTTTCTTCGGCATAACTTATAAGGTTTTGTATCTTATCGAAGCTGCCGTTGCTCAGGTAAACCGATACGAGATAAAATATCATTGCAGGATCATCATTGTTTATTGAAAACGATTTTTCGAGTAACTGTTCCGCCTGCTCATAGTCCTGCAGTTCGCGAAGATGAAAGGCGAGTTTGTTAATTACCGATGTGTTTCCGGGAAAATTATTATATAACTTTTTCAACATAATTAATTTCAATTCGTTATTGCTATAAAAATCCATCAGGTTAAGTATCGTTTCAACATTACTTTCGTCATTTAAAATATCCGAGTATTTTTTAATGTCTTCATCTTCAACGGGTTCGTTATTAAAAAGTTTATTAAAAAGTTCCGCTTTCAGGTTAAACTCACTATGCTGCCCGTTTGATACAAGCTTACTTGTTTTGGAATAGAAATAATTGAACAATTCGCCATCGGATAGTCTGACAGCAATTGAAATACCTTCGTTCACTATGGTTTGTTCATCCAACAAAATCGATTGCGACGATGAAAGTTTCCCCGATAGATAATCTTCGTTTCTCGAATAAGCTTCTTTAATAAATTGTTTGACTGCGCTGTTCTTTCCCAACTGTAAATAAATTTTAGCCGCTGCAATAAGTGAGATTGGCTGGGTTTTATCGGCAGTAAGACTTGCATTAATATAATTGAATGCTTTCTCTAACTCTCCTCTTTCGGCACAATTTATTGCGAGATACCTGTTTGCAGTTCCGCGGTATTCGTTATTGAGTTCACCGGTTTGCAATGCAGTAAGGAAAAACTTTTCGGCGTTCGGTTTGTCTTTTAAGATGCCGTAAGTTTGTCCCAATTGATATGCGTAATATGCAGTTGGAGTTTCGGCATATTGATTTAGGAGCAGTTCCAGATTTCTCTTTGCTTTTTCTTTCAGCTTCTCCTTCGAAACGCTGTAACCTACATGAATAATTTCGATGTTAGATTTTTTCAGCGAATAATTTTCTCTCTTTAACGAGTTTTCAATCTGCTCGTGAATTCTTCCTTCGAACCTTACCGATTTATCATTCGGGAAAAGCCGCACATACTCCATTACCGAAGGACGGTTATTTACCTCATCGACGTTTACTATTTTACAATAATAAGCCGACTTCCGTTCGTTTCCGGTAATCCGTTTTAACTCATCTACAGATTTTGCAGAAAGCCGTTCATCCGCATCAAGATACAGTATCCAGTCTCCTGTTGAATGTTCGAGTGCAAAGTTTCTTGCAGCGGAAAAATCGTTCGCCCAATCAAACATAAATACTTTTGCACCGAACCGTTTTGCAATTTCCACGGTCGAATCGGTTGAGCCGGTATCGACTATTACTATTTCGTCAACAACATTCTTAACCGAATTTAAACAACCGGACAGATATTCTTCTTCGTTTTTAACTATCATGCTCAGGGTTATCATTTATACTAACCTTCTTTTAAGATTGCAGTTTCTTTTGAATAAACCGTTTTAATTAATTTATCAGCCGTTGCTGTCCAGGTATATTTTTTCATTTGCTCGGCTGCATTACTGCCAATTTCTTTCAGCTTTTCTCTGTTGTGATATGCAAACTCTATCTTTTCAATAATCTCATCAATATCAGGTTCGCTCCAATCGGCAACCAACCGGTTGTTTTCGAAAATGCGGCACTCTTTCATTCCGGTTAGTCTTAATGAATTATCATCGTTAAGAATATCTTTATGCCCGCTGTTAAACGAAGCAATAACCGGTTTACCGCAAGCCATAT
>JAJRSV010000329.1 GCA_024278655.1 Bacteroidota bacterium
TCAAAAAAACAAATTCCAAATAAATTTCAAATCTCAATTACTAAATTCCAAACTATTTTTGAACATTGATATTTTGAATTTGAATATTATTTGAATTTTGTGATTTGTTATTTGTTATTTTCTGCCAAATCATAACAGGATATTAATTATAAGTTACTAACAATTGGAAATAACACTGGTAGTTAATAACTTTCTTCTATGCAAAAAGTAAAACCGTTAAAAAGATTCGGGCAGAATTATTTGCAGGATAAAAACATCATCGCAAAAATTGTTGGTGAAATAAACCCTCAGCCCGGTGATGTGATTGTAGAGATTGGTCCGGGAAGAGGTGCATTAACCGAAGCTCTTTATGAAAAAACGAAAGAATTAATTGCCGTTGAAATCGATAAAAGAGTAATTGAAGACCTGCAGCAAAAGTTCCCGAATATCAAACTCATACGGGGAGACTTTCTTGAACTGGACCTGAATTCATTAGTAAAGAAAAAGAAGATAAGAATTGTAGGTAACATACCTTACAATATTACTTCATCTATAATCTTTAAGATTATTAATAACAATCAGCTTATAGAAGATTCCGTTCTTACGGTTCAATACGAAGTTGCCAAGCGAATGACAGCAAACAGAGGGACAAAAGATTACGGAATACTTTCCGTGCTGTTAAAATACTTTACCGAGACAAAAGTATCTTTTAAAATATCACCCAATGCTTTTTATCCGAGACCGAAAGTCTGGTCGGCAGTGGTTCATATCCGGATTAAGAATATTACCGCGGATAAAAAAGAACAGGAAACATTCATCAAAATTGTAAAAGCCGCATTTGGTAACCGGCGAAAGACCTTAAAAAATTCGTTAAGTAATAGTATATTTAACGAATTAAATTTTTCCGGTACCGGAATTGACCTTTCGAAACGAGCAGAGCAATTGGATGTAAATGATTTTATTACGCTTGCTAAGTTTGCACTTGAAAACACCGGTCGTTCCAAATCCGCTACTTAAACTAATGTAGTTTACTGAATGAATATACGCAACAAATTTGTACGGCATCTCAAAGCATTTGATTTAGTTATTATAATATTCTACATAATCCTAACGCTGCTTCATATAATTTTTTATGACAGGATAACGAACTGGTGGCTGTGGATTTTAGTTAACATTGGAATTATACTACTCACCTTTACACTCGCTTTTCTCGAAGCAAGGAACAAAAACAAGTTCTGGCGGGGACTTCATTACTGGTACGTTGTTCCGCTGATACTTCTTACTTTTAAGGAAATTTATTTTATGATAAAGCCGATTCGTGTTTATGATTACGATTGGCTTTTTATTGAAATCGACAGATGGATGTTCGGCACTGACCCGACGCATGTGCTGCATCAGATTGCCAACCCGGTTTTAACCGAAATACTCCAGATTATCTACGGAATGTTCTACCTGCTTCCGATACTTCTCGGTTTATTCCTTTTACGGAAGAACAGATTTGTTGCTATGGAGTTTTCGTTGTTTATTGTTGTCTACGGATTTTATCTTTCTTACCTCGGTTACTTTATTCTGCCGGGTATCGGTCCGCGTTTTACACTGCACGATTTTTCAACAATAAACGACCAGCTTCCGGGATTGTGGCTAACTAATTTTTTAAGAGATCTTGTAAACACCGGAGAATCTATTCCGCCCGGCACACCCAATCCAGCTGAAGTTGTTCAGCGGGATGTTTTCCCAAGCGGACATACAATGATAACGCTCATTGTAATATATCTTTCAGTAAGATTAAAAAGCAGGTCGCGGTACTTTTTTGTTCCGGTAGGTTCACTGCTTATCTTTTCGACAGTTTACTTATGGTATCACTATGTTATCGATCTGATAGGCGGATTAGCATTTATGATTTTTGCTGTATGGTCGGGCAAATATATTTTTAACTGGTGGCGAAGACAGATTGGCAAACCGGAATTTGAATATGGGAAGTATTAGGAAATTACAATAACCAAATAACAATATTCAAATAAATTACAATGACTAATGATCGAAATTCCAAACCGTATTACGACCTTGAGGAAAGAACATTCCGGTTTGCTAAAGATGTAAGGTTGTTTGTTAAAGCACTACCTAAAACAATAGCCAATCTTGAAGATTCACGACAGGTTGTAAAAGCTTCCGGTTCAGCGGGAGCTAACTATATTGAAGCTAATGAAGCATTGAGTAAAAAAGATTTTGTAATGAGAATAAAAATCTGCCGTAAAGAAGCTAAAGAAAGTGCTTACTGGGTGAGATTAATAAATGAAACTAATTCATTAGAAAATCAGAATGAAGCAGAGAGACTGATAAAAGAAGCGATAGAATTAAAAAAGATATTTTCGTCAATAGTAGAAAAATCTAAATAACAAAAGCAGTTTGGAATTTGTTGTTTGAAATTACAATTACCAAATAACAATATTCAAATAAATAACAATGACCAATGATCGAAATTCCAAACCGTATTACGACCTTGAAGTTGGAATTTGTTATTTTGGATTTGATGCTTATTTGTTATTTGATTTTTGAAATTTGAAATTTATTTAAAGTATGCTTGATAAAAAGGATAAAGTAAAAAGAATTTTTGACTCGATAGCATTTCGTTACGATTTGCTGAATCATCTTTTAAGTTTCGGGCTGGATTTCTACTGGCGTAAAAAAGCGCTGAAGCTTACCGGGTTTAATAGCAACAGCATCCTGCTCGATGTTGCATGCGGTACCGGCGATTTTGCAATTGCCGCAAGAAAGTTTGGTGTTGATAAAATCATCGGCGCCGACTTTTCTAAAAATATGCTCGAACTCTTTTCAGAAAAGAGTGAATGGATAAAAGGCAGAACCGTGCAGATGGTTGCAGAAAAAATGCCCCTTAAAGATAATTCGGTAACAAACATTACAGTTGCGTTCGGCGTAAGAAACTTTTACGATATTGAAGAAGGATTCAAATCTTTCCACAGAGTTTTGAAGGAAGGCGGTAAAGCTACAATACTTGAGTTCAGAATGCCGTCGAATAAGTTGTTTAAGGGTTTGTATAAATTTTATTTTAAAAGAATTCTGCCTCTGGTGGGAGGATTAATTTCAGGTGATAGGGCAGCTTACAAATATCTTCCCTCTTCCGTAGAAGAGTTTGATGAGAAAGTGCAGCTTGATAAGTTATTGTTAAACGCCGGCTTTAAGGAGGTTAAGCAGTACAACTTTACTTTCGGTACTGTTCAAACATTAATTGCGGTTAAGTAACTTGCCCACAAATGCCAGTCACTTTAAGGAGGATAAAGAGAGTATGAAGTGACTGGCACTTGAAACCCGCAAACACAACCATTTTCCCCTCCTTTTCAAGGAGGGGCAGATTCCGACCGGAGGTCGGAATCGGGGTGGTTTGCCGCTTTTGGCTATTATGTTGTAAGCAGGTTTTGTGTTTGCATCAAGCTTATGTAAGTACACCACCCCCGGCTAAAGCCGACCCCTCCTCAGTGAGGAGGGGAAATGTTTTTTGCATTTTTATTTTGTTTGGGATGAAAATATTTAGTCCCTGCTGAAAAACCAATTAACATATAGAAACAAAAGAGTTTATAAAGAAAAAAATAATTAATAAATTGCAAGCGAAAGAAAAAACAATAACAAAAGCTTGCAAAAAATGAAACCAAAAA
>JAJRSV010000022.1 GCA_024278655.1 Bacteroidota bacterium
GTTATTCCGTTTAACGAATTGAGCGAACATCTTTACAAGTACGATATAATAATAAGTGCTACAAGCTCCGAAGAAATTTTAATTACACATCAGCATGTAAAAGATGCAATGAAAAAACGTAATTACGATTCTATGGTGCTGATGGATATTGCGGTTCCAAGAGACATTTCTCCGGAGTGCGGTAAGATTGATTACGTTTTTTACAACGATATAGATTCGCTCAACATAATTGTAGAACAGAATCTTAAAAAACGAAAAGCCGAAATTCCCAAAGTAGAGAAAATAATTGAAGAAGAGCTCGATACGTTTTTCGAATGGTATAACTCGCTTCAGGCAGCACCCACAATAAAAAGCTTAAGAGAACATTTTGAAAACATTCGTGCAGAAGAAGTAGAGAAGAACATCAACAAATTTTCATCCGAAGACAGAGAGAAGCTTGAGATAGTTACCAAAAGAATTATCAACAAAATTCTGCATCACCCTACAATTGAGCTGCGAAAAGCAAACGATGCCGGAACGGGTGCCGAAGAAGCGGCGGAGAAAATGGGAATAATCCGGAATCTTTTCGGAATAGATAAAAACAATTCAAACGACAATGAGAAAAAATAGTTTTGAGGGTATAGAGTGAAAAGCAAAGTAATAATCGGTTCGAGAGGAAGCGAGCTTGCGCTGTGGCAGGCGAATTTTATAAAAAGAGAGTTGGAAAAGAAGCACAGGAAGCTATCGGTTGAAATTAAAATAATAAGAACAAAAGGCGACAAAATATTAAACGTTGCCCTTTCGAAGATCGGCGATAAAAGTCTCTTTACAAAGGAACTTGAAAACGCTTTACTCGAAGGAAAGATTGACCTTGCGGTTCACAGCTTAAAAGATTTACAGACGGAGATACCAGAAGGATTAAAGCTTGCAGCCGTTACAAAACGCCACGATGTTGAAGATGTACTTATTGCACGGAAGAAAGGAACAACGATAGAAAACCTGAAAGAAGGTGCGGTTGTTGCAACCGGTTCGCTAAGAAGAACCTGCCAGTTGCTGCATCTGCGTCCCGATATAAAAGTTGTCGATTTAAGAGGAAATGTTCCGACAAGAATCAATAAGTTTTTAAAATCGGATTGGGACGCAATTATACTTGCCCGTGCCGGTGTTGAAAGATTAAAAATGAAAACGCATATCTCATCGTACATTAGCACCGATTTGTTTTTACCCGCCGTGGGACAGGGAGCACTCGGTATTGAAATTAACAGCAGCAATAAGTTTGTCGAAGAGCTTTTACAGCCGCTTCATCACGAAGATACTTACAGCGCAGTGCTTGCAGAGCGTGCATTGTTGAGAACATTAGAAGGCGGATGTCAGGTTCCTATCGGTGCTTTTGCCGAAGTTAAACCGAACGGACTTTATCTCGATGCAATGGTCGGTTCGCTCGACGGGAACATTACATTCAGAAAGAAAGTAAGGGGTAGTAAATCGGAACCGGAAAAGCTCGGCAAATCGTTAGCCCGCGATTTACTTAAAGCCGGTGCCAAAGCAATACTCAAAGAAATTTATAACACATCGAGGAAAGTATGAAAGCAAAATATTTTATACTCGCTGCGGTTGTTCTTTCTGCCGGACTGTTCGTTTATTCATGCAGTTGCTCAAGCTGCGAAAAAGATGAGCAGGCAGCCGTTCCCGTTGATGTGCTGAACAAAGCCAACGATTTTATAATTTCGAAAACGGGCGAGGAGTTTTTCAAAAAATATATTACGGTCGATTTTGTAAGAACAAAGCACACACCGCCTTACTTCGAAATGGCATACAGGTTATTCGATCCGGAAAGACCATACGTGAACGCAACAATCAGGTTTACTGTTGACAGCGTAGGCAACGTAATGAAAGACCGTGACATAATCGGTATTCCAAATTGCAAAACCAGACCGGTTGATTGCAACTGGAGCATCGACAGGGAGAAAGCAATTGAAATTGCAAAGATGCATGGACTCGAAGAAGGAATAAAGGAATGGGAAGTCGGTTTTATATGGAATCCGAAAAGAGAAAAATATGTATGGCACATTCTTTCAACCCTGGATGAGATGGAAGGCGATTTCGGTTACAGGGGAAGCGGTAAGGAAATGATTATCGATCCTGTTTCCGGAGATGTACTTGAATATAACGATTGGCACGTAAGATAAATGATTGAAACGATGGATACAGTAAATAATAAAGAGATAAAAAAGAAGATAAAAAAAGAACGCATACTCGAAGCGGCTGCACAGCTCTTCTCGCAAAAAGATTATCACGAAGTGATGATGGAAGATGTTGCAAAGCTTGTTTCGGTTGCAAAAGGTACGGTGTATAATTACTTCTCTTCAAAAGAAGATTTATACTTTTCCATCATGCGCCTGCGGATGGAAAACCTTATCAACTCGCTTACCGAAAGAATAAAAACCGAACACAACAGCATCGATTCACTCCGCTCGTTTGTTATTCATCTTTATATGTTTATGATGAAGTATCAGAACTTCTTTTTAATGTATGCGAAGGAGTCGTTCTTCGGCGGCAGAAAATTCGGCGATGAACTGAAGTCGCAGGAAACCAATTTAAGAAATTTACTCAAAGGAATTATTAGAGAAGGAATAAAGGAAAATCTTTTCAGAAAGGTTGATGAGGAGCTTGCTGTTAATTCGATAATTGGAAGCATATACGGCACGGTTCAAAAAGGAATTGAAAATAAAATTAATGACGAACAGAAAGTAAAAGAAAGAGAATCGCTTTTTGAGTTTGTTCTTCACGGACTTTACTCCGGATTTAAGAACAACATTGTACTCCCGTTAAAAAACAAAACCATCGTTGTTACAAGAACCGTTGAGCAATCGAAGGAATCATCATCGGCGCTTACGCGTCTCGGTGCAGACGTGCTGATATTTCCCACGCTCGAAATTGTCCCGCCCGCAACCTGGGAAACATTCGATTCGATTGTTTCGACCCCGCGCGAAATTGATTTTATAATTTTTACTTCCGCACACGCTGTTGAGATGTTTAGTTCAAGATGCGATGAGCTTAATGTGAAAATGGATTACAACAAAACACGAGTGGTCTCAGTGGGAAACAAAACATCGGCTGTCTGCAAGCGGCATCATATTCCGGTTCATATTATTCCGAAACAGTTCAGTGCAGCGGGTGTTGTGGAAGCGCTATCGAGATATAACTTAAAAGATAAGGTTGTGTTCATTCCGCGTTCCGCAATCGGAAGAGAAGAGCTTCCAAGGGGACTGAAAGACCTTGGTGCGGTTATAAAGTCGGTAGCTGTGTATAATGTTTCTCTTCCTACGAAAGAGAACATAAAAAAGAACATCGCAAAGCTGAAATCGACAAGCCCTGACTTGGTTATATTCACAAGCCCGTCAACGTTCGAAAACTTTTTGCAGATACTTGAAATTAAAAACCCGACCGATTATTTCAAAAAGTACGATGTTGCCGCAATCGGTCCTACAACAAAAGCGGCAATTGAAAAGAAGAAGGTAACGGTAAACATAATTCCGGACGAATACACAATCGACGGCTTAATCAAAAAAATAGTTAGTTACTACAACCCGTAATTAAGGAGAAAGATTTGGAGCAGTTACAGAACGACTTGTTTTTAAGAGCTTGTAAAAGATTGCCTGTTGAACGAACACCGATTTGGATAATGCGCCAGGCAGGAAGATACTTGCCGGAATACAGAGCAGTAAGAGCCAAAGCAGACTTTCTAACAATGTGCAAAACACCCGAGCTTGCAGCCGAAGTTACTATTCAACCGGTTGATATAATCGGTGTGGATGCGGCAATAATCTTTTCGGATATTCTCGTCATTCCCGAAGCGATGGGAATGAGTCTGCAGATGCACGAAGGCAGAGGTCCCGTTTTCGATACACCGGTGAGAACCGAAGAGCAGGCAGGTAAGTTAAAAAAGATTGACCCTTACGATGACCTGAAGTACGTGCTCGATGCAATATCCTTAACAAAAAAAGAATTGAACGGTAGAGTTCCGCTTATTGGATTCAGCGGCGCGCCCTGGACACTGCTTACTTACATGGTTGAAGGGCAGGGAAGCAAAACTTTTTCGAATGTGAAGAAGCTTATTTACAACAATCCCGAGCTTGCTCATAAACTATTGGATAAACTAACCGATGCCGTGGCTGATTATCTTTCGGCACAAATTGAAGCGGGTGCAAATGCGGTGCAGATATTCGATACCTGGGCGGGCATTCTTTCGCCTCGCGATTATCTGATTTTCGCACTTAAATATGTTAACCAGTTGATAGATAAAATTAAACGTAACGATGAACCTATAATTTATTTCCCGAAAGGTGTTCACTACAGGATGAGAACCACTGCAGATTGCGGTGCGGATGTAATCGGTATCGATTGGACGATTGATATGGCTAAAGCGCGTGATAAAATCGGCAGTAAAGTTGCAATACAGGGTAATCTCGATCCTACCGTGCTTTATGCAGAGCCGGGCTTTATAAGAAGGGAAGCGAAGAAAGTTCTCGAATCGTACGGAGAAGGCAGCGGACATATTTTCAATCTCGGACACGGCATTTTACCGGATGTCGATCCTTCACACGCTAAAGCATTGGTAGATTTTGTAAAAGAAAAAAGCGGTAAATATCACACTAATAAACAGAAGGTATAAATTTACCAACGATGCCTTCCTGTGGTTGAAGTAAAATAGAATAGTGTGTTTGTAAATGCATAGGTGATCGTGAAATTAAACCTCACCCTTTGTCCCTCTCCTTGTAAAGGAGAGGGAATTGGAAACCATCTCCTTTTTAAGGAGAGGGGCAGGGGTGAGGTAAAAGATGCTGTAATGACGCAACATTATAACAAAAAGGAAGAATATCTTAGTTGAGTCATACAACCATTCAGTCATTCAAAAGAAAGAGAGCAAAGGAGCTTATAAATGTTTGAAGTAGATTTGAAAAAGTTTAAGAAGTACGACAGACCGGGACCGAGGTACACAAGCTATCCAACCGCACCGCAGTTTAACGAGAGCTTTACGGCTGATGATTATCTGAATGAAATAGTTAAAACAAACTACGGCGAAGATCTCCCCGACCTATCATTATATTTTCATCTTCCCTACTGCGATACTCTCTGTTACTTTTGCGGATGCAACATGCTTATTACAAGAAACAGGGAACGCATAAATGAGTACATAAAGTATTTGCAAAAAGAAATTGATCTTGTAAGAACATACATTCTTCCCGACCGTAAAGTTGCGCAGCATCACTGGGGCGGCGGCACTCCCACGCATCTTAATCCGGATGAGATAAATTTACTTGCCTCTTATATCAATCAGTCTTTTGAGTTTAAAGAAGATGCCGAAGTAAGCTGCGAAATCGATCCCCGCGAGTTAACCAAAGCGCATCTCGAAGCGTTAAGGAATAACGGCTTTAACAGAATAAGCATGGGTGTGCAGGATTTTAATGAGAAGGTACAGAAAGCCGTTAACCGCATTCAGCCCGAAGATATGACGCGGCAGGTTATCACGTGGGTGCGTGAGCTCGGCTTCCAAAGCATCAATCTCGATTTGATTTACGGACTGCCCTTCCAGACGGTAGATACATTTGCCGATACTGTTGATAAAATAATCGATATCTCACCAGACAGGATTGCAGTTTTTAACTACGCTCA
>JAJRSV010000330.1 GCA_024278655.1 Bacteroidota bacterium
GTCATCATTTCAAGAATTTTTTCGTGTGGCATCATTGGATCCGACACAAAAACAATATCTATTTTTAAACGCGGAATAATTTTTGCCAGCGCATCGACTTTGCCAAGAAGCTTAACAGTGCTTTTTCCCTTACGAATATGATCATCTAAAAATCCGACAATCCGATATCCAAAACTTCGATATTTTTTTATGCACCCGGCAAGCTTTCGTCCGGGCCTTCCGGCCCCTATGATAAGAACATTCGTAATCCCGATTCCTTTGGAAATCAAACGTTTCCGAATATGCCTGATAATAAGCCGTCCGGAATTTAAAAATACTAATGAGGTTGCAATAAAAACAACCACAAAGCCGCGTGAATAATCATATTTATACAAAAACGCACCGGCCATAAGCAAAGCCGCCGACATTAAAATCGCTTTTGAAACCGTGTAAACTTCACTCACCCCATCGACGCGGATTTTTCGCTCATACAAACCAAAAAAATAAAACACAACAACAAGAATTAGAAATGACATCGGCAAAGCCGTAAGATAAATTTCAATCGACTGAATCCCCCCGTAAACAGAATTTCTGATAAAATAGGCGGACAAAAAGCTCAACAAAAAAAAGACCAGGTCTATGATGATGAGGGACAGAAGAGAAACCTTCTTTTGATCAATAAATCGGAGGATATTTCGCATAAATTTCTAAACTTTTTGATTTATAAAAATTGTATTTACTATCATTGTGCCTTAAAAACCATCTTCCCATTTCAATTCTCCCAACCCTTTTCTTTTTCATAATATATCTTCTCTTTCCAAGTGTTGAAGGGATTTGTTTTACGTATTCAAACCACCCTTTAATCCATCCTTCAAATAAAAAACTTTTCTTTCCGAATCTTTTTTTCAGGATAATAAATAAATCTTTAATAATTGTCAGAAAAAACTCATTTTTAAGTATCATCAAGCGTTCATTTTTCATAAAGTAACGACGTTCGCGTTTTTTATACTCCTTAAAGTTACGAACTTTTGCCGAATCAATAAAATGATACGCCAATAAAGAAGGAAGAAAAAATATCTTCCACCCAAACAATCGCAGGCGCCAGCATAAATCAACATCTTCAAGATATAAAAAGAAATTCTCATCAAAATATTCATCTTTAATTCGAACATCCTCAAGTGCGTTTCGTCTATAAAAGCCGCAAACATCTCGAATGCTGAAAATCTCACACGGATCTTCAAATTGGCCAAGATCCTGAGCACCTTTTCCGCTTAAAATTTCACGATCAACCATCGCGAAAATACCTACCGTATCAAAAAAAGGCGTTTTCCGGGATTTATTAAAATTGTATTTGTAAATTTTACCCGTAAGGGCGGCGATATGCTTATCGTGTTTCATTTTCTGAAGCGCCTTTTCAATATAATCATGTTCCAAAATCACATCAGCGTTCATAAGCAAAATAAAATCGCCGGATGAATAATCGATTCCCAAATTAAACGCAGCGGGAAGGCCGAGATTCTTTATATTACGTACCGTGCTAACCCATTTATAGTTTCTTTGAATCTCAATAATACTCCCATCAAAAGAACCGTTATTAATATAAATAACCTCAATGGTATTCGGATCGTAAATCGTCTGATATTGGATAGATTTAAAACACGAGTCAAGATAGCGCTTTGAATCGTATCCCACGATTATTATTGAAATTTCAGGCAGCTTGATTGTCACTGAAAGTTTAACTTTAAGAATTCGTCCTTAGTGTAACATAATCTGGATTTCTTCTGAATGGTTTGATAATATTCAAGGGATGAATTCATTTTTCTTTACATCAGAATCGGTTACAGAAGGTCATCCGGACAAGCTTGCAGACCAAATTTCGGATACTGTTTTGGACGCGATTTTAGCGCAGGATCCATACGGACGAGTTGCTTGCGAAACACTAACAACAACCGGGCTCGTATTTGTTGCGGGCGAAATTACAACCGATTGTTATGTTGAAATTCCCGCTTGGGTTAGAGGGGTTGTGAAAGATATCGGATATACCAGAGCGAAATACGGATTTGATTACGAAACGTGTTCTGTTATTACTTCGATTCATGAACAAAGCCCCGATATTGCGGCTGGTGTCGGGAAAGACTTAGATTTGGGAGCCGGAGATCAAGGCATTATGATTGGATATGCCTGCCGCGAAACTGACGAGTTAATGCCAATGCCAATCTCGTTAGCTCACAAACTTGCAATGCAATTAGCTAAAGTTCGTAAAGATAAAACACTGCCTTATTTGCGGCCCGACGGGAAAACCCAAGTAACGGTTGAATATAAAAACGATAAGCCGGTTCGCGTTGATCAAGTTGTTATTTCCGCGCAACATGATCCGAAAGTTGGGCAGATTGCGGAAGATATCGAAAAGCATGTAATTAAGCCGGTTTGTGGGGAATTGATTGATAAGAGTACTAAGTACTATATTAACCCGACCGGAATTTTTGTAATTGGTGGGCCGATGGGTGATACCGGTTTAACCGGAAGAAAAATTATTGTTGATACTTACGGAGGAGCCGCGTCTCACGGCGGGGGATGCTTCTCTGGTAAAGATCCGACTAAAGTAGATAGAAGCGCGACTTACATGGCTCGATATATTGCAAAAAACATCGTCGCTGCCGGACTTGCCGACAGATGCGAGCTTCAACTTTCTTATGCGATCGGTATCGCGCATCCCTTATCACTGCGCGTTTATACTTACGGAACCGAAAAAATCGATCCGCGAAAAATAGAAGAATTGGTGAGACTTAATTTTGATTTAACACCTGCCGGAATTATTAGCCACTTAAATTTGTTACGTCCGATTTACAGGAAAACTGCTGCTTACGGACACTTTGGTAGCGAAGATGAGAATTTTACATGGGAAAAAACCGATAAGGCGGAAGTTTTGAAAAAAGAAGCAGCTAAATATCTTTAATTTTTTATATATGAACGACGACCAGGGAAAAAACAATATCGCCCTTGCAGAGCGAAATATGGGTGCCTTAATGAAAATCCGCGAACGATTTGAACGTGAAAAACCGCTGAAGGGTCTGCGAATCGGCATGGCTCTGCATATTACAAAAGAGACGGCCGTTTTGGTTAAAACATTGCAGGCGGGCGGTGCCGATGTTGCCGTTGCCGGTTGCAATCCTTTATCAACGCAGGATGATGTTGCCGAGGCGTTACGGGCGGAGGGAATTAAAGCGTATGGATATAAAGGGGAAACTTCGGAAGAGTATTATAAATTTTTAAACCAGGTGTTGGATTTGCGGCCGCATATTACTATTGATGATGGCTGCGATTTGATAACTGAAATTCATTTAAAACGAACAGATTTGTTGGGTGAATTGATTGGTGGCTGTGAAGAAACTACGACGGGGATTATTCGCTTGCATTCGATGGAGAGAGAAGGAGCTTTACGTGTGCCAATTATTGCCGTTAACGACAATAAGACAAAGCATTTAATGGATAATTACTACGGAACCGGACAGTCAACCCTGGATGGAATCATTCGTGCTACTAATGTTTTATTCTGCGGCAAAACCGTTGTTATAGCAGGATATGGAAGTTGCGGGAAAGGCTGTGCTTTGCGCGCTCGCGGCCTTGGCTCAAACGTTATAGTTACCGAGGTTGATGCGTTCCCCGCTTTGCAGGCACACATGGATGGCTTTAGAGTTATGAAAATGGAAGATGCCGCATCGCTTGGCGATATTTTCATTACGGTAACCGGTAACAAGCACGTTATTCGCCCTGAACACGTCGCGCGGATGAAGAACGGAGCGATCATGGCGAATTCCGGTCACTTCGATATTGAAATCGATGTTAAAGGTGTTCGGGAAATGGCAACCGAAGCGGCGCGTGTAAGGCCGTTTATGGATAGATTTACGCTATCGGACGGGAAAGAGGTGTATATTCTCGCCGAGGGTCGTTTGATTAATTTGAGCGCCGCTGAGGGGCATCCCAGCGAAGTGATGTCCATGAGCTTCTGTGGACAAGCACTCGCCTGCGAGTACTTAGTACAAAATCGGCTCGAAAACAAAGTCCACCTACTCCCGGAAGAAATCGACGAAGCAATATCACGACTTCAGTTAGAGGTAATGGGAATTTCAATCGATAAGCTTACGCCGGAACAAATCGAATATTTAAACTCCTGGCAGGAAGGGACTTCCTAGGTACTTAGTACCCTCATCCCGAATAAGGCCAATCGGCCGCGTTTTTCACTAATCCCTTTCTAACAGGATTGTTAGCTATATACTCAATAATCTTGTTGTAATAAATAGGATCTGTTATTTCTTTACTCTTATATGTCCCCTGAAAAACATGTCCAGAATGATCATATTTTTTATTAAAATGAAGCGAATATGACAGCTGTAGGCTCTTCATAAACATCGGAATATTATGTTTTTTTGCTTCTGTATATAGTAACAAATGGTAATGATTTGACATTAAACAAAATTTAACTATTTGTACTAAGTACTGATTTTTGAATTTCTTAATCCTATGCATAAAAAATTTATAATCGGATTCATCACGAAATATTATACGTTTTGAAACTCCACGATTATATATATGGTAAATAGTATTTGAGGAAATTGGTGGTTTTCGCATGCCACCATTTCCTCATAGTTTTGTCTTAAAAGTATAAAATAATTTTAAAATGTAGTGTACTTAGTACCTCCGGGAGGGGGTACCTATTGGAGCAAACTCCATTGGTAAAAGAGCTCGGCAACATCAACTCGCTTCATTCCTGCAGTAACGTCCGGGTATGGCACTAGATTATTTGCATTAGCGTAATCTACATATTTTTGATACCACTCGCTACCCGCTGCGGCTTCGGGAATCATCGCATCTGAGGTTTCAAAGAAAATTTTTAACATTTCCGCATAATTGACAGTCCGCGATGGCTTATATGTCCCATCGGGATACCCTTCGATAACTAATGCCTCTAAAGCGGTTTTTAAATAATCCATATACCATGATCCAACTTCAACGTCGCTAAACCCGAGGTCGGTTCCGTCATCAGTTAAAATAGCTAAATTAAATCCTTCTATAATAACCTTAACCGTTTCGGCACGATTTATTTCCTGATCCGGTTTAAATGTTCCATCGGGATATCCGCCAAAAATCCCTTGAGATTTAACGTATGAAAGAGCCGGACAGTGAGGATCATCAACCGGAACATCGGCGAAGCCCGCACAACCGTTAAGTTCTTCTACTCCATAATCAACATTAACGCTTCGTAAAACGGGAGTAACAGAGGGATCGGCAGTCGCGAAAGTTACTCTCCATTTAAGGTCAAGCCCCGGATACTCAAAAGTATGGCTAGTTCCCAACTCTATGTCTTCCCAATTAACACCATCCGCTGTCATTTCGAATGTCATTGTTTGATCGTTCAAATCTCCATCCGCAAAAAGCGTAGCATCAGTAACAGCGTAAGCGGCGGTAAATGATTGCCCGGCTAAATCAAGAACATTAGCTGAAGTCGCAATTCCTGAAGATAAATATTTAGTACTAAGTACAACGCCGGTCATATAATCTTCAAGTACTTCGTTAAGATTGTAATCGCGGGTTAAAGCTCCGTTATTAACAACGTAAAAACTTTTTAGCGTTCCGTCATAAACAAAATCATAATCGCTAACAGCGGCAATTGAGGTAGGGTCATAATCCAGTTTACTCCAGGATTCACCATTATTATAAGTTATGTAAAAACCCTGATCGGTATAAATAATATAATCAACCGCAAAAATCTTGTTTATTTCAGCAGGCACATCCAGCTTGAAAAATGTCATCGGTAACGTTGAATAATATATATCCTTGTCGTTCACCAATACCATTAAATGACCGCCTGTCGCGGTTTTTTGCTTATATTCAAAATCCACGATATCCGAATCAAATTCGTATTCAAGCCAGGTATCTCCAAAATTTTCTGTTTTTAAAAGCTTTTTACCATTAACAACATAAAATGTGCTATCTACATTTGTTGTTCTGATATATCTAAAATTCTTAACCGAACCGGGCGCGGTGCTCTCAACTAACTGAGTAACAGCCCCGGAAGACATACTCTTTCTATATAATCCCGAGTCGGTAATAAAGTAGATTTGATTATTCCCGGCATAATTGGGTCCAAAATCTGCAAACGTAATATCTTCGGTTAAATCGGCCGGTGTTATATCGCTCCACGATTGCCCTCTATTATAGGAAATATAGATTTTAGTCGGATCATAAGCGAGCATCATTCCGTGAGTGGTGTAAGTACCTACAAACTTTATTTCCGTTGGACCGTTTGGGAAAAGATCAGTTAATTCCTGATTAAGACTGAAATCGGCGGCGTATTGTCTGTTTAGAAACACTCCATCGTCAGTTACCAAGTACATGTCGCGCTCGGTTGGAAAATGCGGATTAATAAAGAGTTTCCGCGCGGCCGAAGCGGTGGTTGCAAGTTCTAATTGATCACCCGAGAAAGTTGTTCCTTCACCGGATTCGATCTGATCCGCCAAAGGCGCGTTAGAGCTAAATGCAAATGCGGTGCTCGCCAATAATGTTAGTAGCGCGAATGAAATAAGAGGTCTTTTGAACATATTATTTTTGTTAGGTACCTGTAAATCTTACAATATGCGGAAGGAAATTTCAATTGGAGTACTTAGTACTTCAAAAAACCCCCCGCCGTAGAGGCGGGGGGTTTTTTATCTAAATTCTGCAAGTAAACAAATCAGCTAATTAAAGCGATAGAATTTGAGCACCGGCAGAAGATAATCCGTCTACAAGGTAACCGTTTAGGTAATCATCAGAAGAACCATCAATAGTTGAATTGTGGATACCAGTAGCTGAATCACCTGACAGGTCAGACCATACAAATGCCTGATCAGCTGCTGCCAAGTCAAGACCGGCAGTAGCATTTGTAATATCACCAACTGAAGCAGTAGTGTCATACTTTAGAGATGTAGAAACACTTTCTCCGGAAGTGGCATTAGCCGCAGTAGCTTTCAATGTATAGGTAGTACTTGTTCCGGCAGAAATAATATCCTCACCGGCTAAAGTACTGTCAGACCATTGAACAATAACAATATCATCAGCTGTACCACCGCCACCAGGTTCAACGCTGGCATCAGCTTCGTCAACGATATCAACGTCATCAGAATCTGAAATTAATACTCCGTCTTTGAAGAGTTTCAAATCAGATAAAGTCACGCTTGTTGATAGAGAAACGTCAAAATACAACTGTTTAATAGCAATATCAGCAGAAGAATCAGCAGCAATAGTTGTTTCGTAAATTGAAACTTCACCATTTGCCAAAGCAGTTGATAGATCGTTTCTTGCAACAACCGGGAACGATTTGGCAAGACGAAGCTCTTTTGAAGTGATATCGGTAACTGCGTTGTCTACAGCAGCAGATGAAGCTCCAATAGCTTCGAATTCACCTGCAGTAGTTCCATCAAATTTTATTTGAACCAAGTCACCAGCTGAAGCACCACCAACCGCTACTTCACCCATATCGAGTGAAATATCAATAGTTTGGTTGCCTCCGGCAGGAACGTAAACGTTCAATCCAGAGAATTGAACGGTTGAAGATGAAATTGTACCTGACGCAGTTTGAGGATCTCCATTTTGATCTGTGTAGTTCACATAAATCTTAGAAATCATGTCGTCAGTACCAGCAGCTAAATCAAAATTAAGTTTCTTTACATACCAAGCTTCAAGTTGATCGGCATCAAATCTTATTTTAAGAACAGGTTCACCTTGTGAAAGACTGGCCACCATTCTAGCCTTTAAAGCTGTATCAGTAACATTTTGATTAGCGATTGTTCCGTTAGCAGCAACTGTTACTGTTCGAGTGCCAACAGGCCAAGAACTAGCAGAAACAGTAGCTGCGGAAGAATCGGTATCTTCAGCGGAAATATCGCCGGCAGCCTCAATAGTGAACGCATAAGGAGCCGAAGTAGCACCACTTGAGATATCACTTCTTACAAGAAGTCTTGCTGTACTTCCCGCAGCAACTGTGTGGTTCAAGCTAAATGTAGCTGTTCCATCGGTTGTAGGAGATGTAAGTGCAGACATTGAACGTGGCCCATCAAGAACAGTCAATGTAGAGCCGTCTTTTTCATATAGATATAGAGACTGGAATGCTGTTGCACAATCACCAGCTCCTCCTGCTGTACAAGTTACAACAACACTGGTAACTCTAAGATCATCAGCGGTTGAAGCCTGCATATCGAATGCAACAAGATCTTTATCTGTTGTGTTTCTTACATAACTCTTGTCTCCGGGAGTTGCGGCAAGAGAAACAGTTAGAGTTGGAACTTTAACTGTCATTACGTTACCGTTAAGCATTCCACCGGTAACATCTCCGGAAGTTACATCAATAGAAGTTCCGTCCGATAGATATTCAAGTTCGGTATTGCTTGCATCTGTTACGTCAGCTACGTCAATATCATATGTATCATTTAGTGTAGCGGCATTGGCAATATCGGCTGTTACCATAAATTCCTGTGTGGTAGCCGCGGGAACATCGAAGGTGTCCGTAAATGATACTGTTTGAGGAAGAGCTCCTCCTGTAATGTCATTCGGACCGGCTACAACGTACCAATCTCCGAACGCGTCTTGAGTCCAGATTTTAACATCATCAATGTCATTATAATCTGTACCGTTTACTGTCAAAGAAAGTTTTCTAACGGTTATGCCGTCACCGGCCGTAGAAATGTTGAATCGAGTAAATTCAAAGTCGTTTGCTCCTTTCTTAACGTCACCTGTAACAGGGTTGTTAGAAGAAAGTGAGAAAGCAACGTTACCACCTACAATGTCTCGGTTTGAAGGAGTAGCCGAAGAACCATCTTCCTCAACATTTACTCCGTATCCGTAAACTTGCCCTGTTCCTTCAATGTGCCAGTCTCTGTAGATATCAAACGCAGCGGTTGAAGCCAATCCTCCAACTACGTCTGTGTGTAATTCAACGGTCTTTGAATTTCCTTTTGCAATAGCAATAGGCAATTCGGTTAAGTCGAATGTTAAGAAGTCGCCATCCCATGTCGCGTAAGATGAATCGGCATACTGAGATCCCGACATCCATAGTGAAACGTTGGCAAAGTCTGCTTCACCGGCGCTTCCTTTTTGCTTGAAAGTAATTCTGTTTACTTCAACATCTTCGGTTGCCATATCCATCTTGACTTTTGTCATAATAACATCGGTATCACCAATGTTAATGTCAGCGGTAGACGGTTGAGAAACCGTGTAAGTAAGAGTACCTACTGTAGCTGAAGTTGTAACCATTGTGTTACCGCAAATCGCGAAGCTTCCACTTACATCAACAGCTCCACCCGAAGTAGCGCCAACACCTGTTACGTCATCGGCAAGTTCAATACAAAGTTGGTTCTCGGAACCTGAAACACCACTCATTTCCGCACGTACTTCAACCAGAACGGTTTTACCTGCGGGAACAACGATCGGATCGCTTGATAAAGCGAAGGTCGCTGTGTTTGTAGTAGAGTTTACAGTTTTTTCACTACCTTTTTGTACTCCATCAACATAGAGTTTAAGGTTTGTGAAATCACTTGGAAGACCAAGACCTTCTCGTGAAATAATAACCTGGTTTACGTTTACGTCTTCGTCGTTAGAAGCTGTAAATGCGAATACCGAGTAAGGGATGTTTGCACCGTTTTGAGGAATAGAAACTCCATCAGGTGTAGATCCGTCCAATGAAACGGTAAGAGCACCCGCGGGTGTAACTACGGCACAATCAGAAGTTGGATTAGCACCACGATTTACAACCGCGATAGCTTCCGCACGAACGATGTTTCGTCCCGGTTCAACGGTGTTGCCACCGCCTACACCCTGGAATACACAGTTGTCGTATGCGATACCCATGTATGAATCATACCAGGCACCTACTTCCGAATCAGTCCATACGTCTGATCCCAAAGTTCCTGTTCCGGTAAGTCCGTATCCTTCCACGGTAACCTTACCGGCTTCTGCACGATTGATTGGATCATCCGGACGAACATAACCGGGTGTAGTTGAAGATGGCCCGTCACCGGCAACAATTCCGGCGTCCGCCATTCCGGTTACCCATCCACATGCCCAATGAGAAGCATCAAGGTCGGGGAATAAAGTTTCATCACATGTTCCTTCCGGGATTCCGGCTCCACGTGCAACCATTGTAAAAAATTCTGCACGGCTTGCGTTATCTCCGGCCCGGAAATAAGCCTGTGATGAATCGAGGACACCGTTATCGAGTCCCCAATCTACGTCAGCTTCGTACCATTCGCCACCGTTTACGTCGCTGTACGTATTTACCGCAGATCCCGCGAAAGCAACTCCTTGTACTACAAGCATGCTTGCAATAAGAGCTACAACGCCGAGAGCCGCGATGTTTCTGCGAATAGATCGCAAAGAAAGATTCATGGCTTTCTTAAGGTTAAGAATATAATTGTAAAATAAGAAATTCAGTCGCTAAAAGTTTGAGCTTTAAGCAACCTTGATATATATAAAAGTTATTCACTTTGTAAGCCTTGGCGGCAAAAGCGGATAACAATTGTTGTTTTAATGCGTTTTTTCTCTAATTCATCGCCCACCCTTGTCAGGGTTTTGACTTAAAGATTTCCCGATTTTTCAATGAGCCTGTATATTAAGGTATCTGATTTTGTCTATAAACACGCAATAATAGTAAGCTCTCGTTTGAGAACTTCAAAAATGACGATTTTTCGCTCTATTTAGCTCTATTCAGATGAATGTTAAACAAATGTAGTCAACGAGTCAATGGTTTAAACAGTGCTTTACCCTTTATTTAACTGCAATCTTACCTAAGTCCTGTATTTGCCTATTTTGCGTAATCATCCGATTTAGTATTGCTTTATACTGTTTCTTAAAATTTATAAAACTCGACAATCAAAACTAAATATCAAAGAGATTGTTTCAAAAAAAGGATTGACGGATCACGGAAATATTTTTTTATAGAAGAGGTCGGATCTGTTTGGTAGCCTCAAGGGGAATCGAACCCCTGTTTCCGCCGTGAGAGGGCGATGTCCTAACCGCTAGACGATGAGGCCATATGTTAATTTGTGGCAATAAGATAACGAAAGTTTGTTTTCTTTTCAATATATAATATAATGAAGCCCGCTTTACGTTATGAATAATATATGAATAGCAAAGATTTTTATAAAACATTGGGCGTTGAACGATCAGCTTCCGATAAAGACATTAAAAGAGCATATAGAAAATTGGCTCAAAAATATCATCCTGATAAAAACAAGGGAGATAAAGAAGCTGAGAAAAAATTTAAAGAAATAAACGAAGCTTACGAAACACTCTCGGATAAAAAGAAACGTTCGTTTTACGACCAATTCGGCCAAACACAGGGAGCGGCGGGAACCGGTGGCTTTGAGGGATTCAATGCTCAAGGCTTTGACTTTTCTTCATTTGCCGGAGGAGGCGGTTTTGCGGATATATTTGAAAGTTTTTTTGGAGGAGGAGCCGGCAGAGCGCATGCTAAAAGGCGTGGCCCAACGCGAGGAGAAGATA
>JAJRSV010000331.1 GCA_024278655.1 Bacteroidota bacterium
CATATCGTAAAAATTAATTTTTAAAAGTTCACAAATATATAAAAAGCATCGATTGTAAAATATAACAAGAGCGGGTTAAAAGGAACGGTTAATAAACAAGCGATTCGTCAAGCTTTTCCTGAAGCTGCGAAGTATCGAGCGGATTGGCATTTATTGTTTTAATGCCGTATTCCTGGTATGCTTTCTTCACCTCATCCGATTCCTCTTTAAGCAAAACAATAATCGGAATATTCAGGTTGCTGTTTTCTCTTTTTAATGTCTGAACAAGCTGCCGCCCGGTCATCAGCGGCATCTCGTGATCTGTTATTACCAGCGAGGGTATTTGCTTCAAAATTATTCCCATTGCATCGTAACCGTTTTCGGCACTTATAATTTTGTAAGATGGATATAGTGATTTGAGCAGGTTTACAAGTTCTTCTCTTTCTTCCGCCTCACTTTTTACAATAAGAATTGTATTTGTGGAAGAAGGAATAGTAAAATGAAACTCGCTTCCTTCCGATGGTGAAGAATAAAACCAAAGTTCGCCGCCATGTTTTTCCACAATCTGTTTAACCAGTGCTAGCCCAAGCCCGGTGCCTTTTTCGCCTTTCGTGCCTTCGGTAGAAAACATTTTTCCTATCTGAAAAAGCTTGTCCTTGTTCTCTTCCGAAATACCTATGCCCTGGTCTTTAACAACAAACTCGATAAACTTATCGTTAAAAACATTCGCATTAATTTCTATTGTTGTTTCTTCGTACGAAAACTTGATTGCGTTGCTCAACAAATTAATTATAACCTGGTTGAACAACCGTTCATCGGCTTCGACGTAAATGGATTCGGGAATATCGACTTTTATATCGATGCTTTTCCTTATTGCGTTTCCGGTAAGGGATGAAACACAATTAAACACAACATTTTGTGCCTGAACTCTTTGCGGTTCTATTTTCAATCTTCCGGTTTGAAGTCGCGAATAATCGAGCAGGTAATTTATTAATTGAAGCTGGTTTTGGGATGAGTCGTTTATGTAAGACAGATACTCGGCTTTTTCCTTGTCCGATATATTCGGTTCGTTCAAAAGAATTTCGGAAAATCCAAGGATGCTGGTAAACGGCGCTCTTAAATCGTGCGAAAGAATTGAAATGAATTGATCTTTCGAAGAGTTTATTTGTTTGAGTTCTTCAATTTTTTTGTTAAGGGTTTCTTCCTTTTCTTTATACTTGCTTATATCTGTAACCTTACCGAAAAACTTAACAAGCTCGCCGTCTGAATTTCTTTCGGCGAACATTTCTTCTTTAACCCAGATAAGTTTACCGTCTTTTCTTTTAATTCTGAACTCGATTTGCAACTTGCTTTGTGCAGCATCGTTTTTGAAATCATCGACCGTTTTCCTTATTCGCTTTATATCATCGTCGTAAACAATTTCTTTCCCTTTACCGCGCATCATTTGCAGCTCTTCCGGCTTATATCCGGTTACTCTTTCCACACTATTAGAAAAATAAACCGGTTTTTCAGATGAACTGAAATCGATATACCAGTAGTATTCGTCATCAAAATAGTTGAAGAACAGTTCATCAAGATTTTTGAAATTATCACTCATAATCCGAAAGGGAGATTCCTTTATTTAAACTCATTTGTTTCTTACAAACTTAATTATTTATTTCAAAGAATTGAATTGTATCATTTTAAAGCGATAACCGGTTAATATAAACTAAACCAAAAAGACTTTTGCCACGTCAATTAGCAGCGAGGGCTGATTCATCAGCGCGGTTGTAAAAACTTTTCCGAGCGTTCTTTTTTCGAAAGGAATTTTATTGATAGCATGAGCAATTTTGTTGAACTTTTCGTCCGAAAATCCGAATATACCTTCTTTAATCCTGTTGAAAGTTACATGCCGTTTGCCGAGACGGTCGTTCCATGCTTTATCGTAAGTTAAAAGATGTTCGGGTTTGTTCATCTTTATTGATTCGGCGGCAATTCTTCCAGCAATACTCCCGCCAATCATTCCGCTTGCAATGCCGCCGCCGCTTAACGGATTAACCTGCCGCGCCGCATCTCCGACCAAAGCAATTCCGGGAGCCGAAATTTTTTCCAGCGTAACAGTGCTCGGAACTCCACCCGCAATGCAGGTAAGTACCGGTGCATTGGGATAATGTTTTTGCATGAATGAATCGAGATACGATTTTGCAGAACGCTTTTTACCGATCAATCCGCTTACTCCTAATCCGATGTTAGCAAGATTGTTTCCTTTAGGAAAAATCCAAAAGTATCCTTCGGGTGCAACATCTTTTCCAAAGTAAAAATATAGTGTATCCTGGTTGATAGGAATATTTGCCGCTGTAATCTGCGTGCAGCTTTCCATATCCCTGAAATCGATGTGAGTTTTCAGCCCTGCCCATCTGCCCACTCTCGATTCCACACCATCGGCAGCAATTACTATTTTGGCTCTTAATTCTTTCTGCTCACCGTCGTGTTCGTACTTAACTCCGCAAACTTTGCCGTCCTCAATCAACAAACCGTTAACATAGGCACGTGTTAAAATCTGCGCGCCGGCTTCGGCTGCTGTTCGTGCAAGTTCGTAATCGAAAATCCGTCTCTCTAAAACAAAGCCTTCCTGTTAAACCCGGTTCAGCCTGTCAAAACACCTTTAGTATTGCCCGGCACTCGCCAATCCCGGCACTACAACGCCAACTCCAGCTCAATGAAAGGGCCGGCGCGGAAGCCGGAAGCACGAAAAAAGCTCAGCACCGCCACATCGTCCTTGCGCACCATGGTTCGGATGGTGCGAATGCCAAGGGATTTGAATTTCATGCACACCTGGCTACAAAGGGCCAGGCCCACTCCCCTGCGCTCGAATTTCGGATGCACGCCGATTGCGAAAATCCAGCCGCACAGGGGAGAGCCGAATTCCCAGGCTCGCCCCTCGGCAAGAATGTACCCGATAACCCGGCCTTCTTCCTCGGAAACATATCCCAGGGTGAAATGATCCTCGCCGTCTTTTTA
>JAJRSV010000332.1 GCA_024278655.1 Bacteroidota bacterium
AAGGCGATACCGGAGATTATGTGGATGTTGTCGGCTGGCGGATTACGGATGTGGTGCAGTTAATCAGAGGTCCGAAAGGAACTATTGTGCGGCTTAAAGTTCTCCCGGCTGACCAGGGAACGAGCGGTGAACCGTTTGAACTCGTTCTTGTGAGAGATAAAATTAAACTTGAAGATCAATCGGCAAGCAGTAAAGTAATAGAGATTGAGCACGACGGAAAACCGTTTAAAGTGGGCGTAATAACCATCCCGAAATTTTACAGCGATTTCGAAGGACAGTTCAGAGGCGATAAAGATTTCAGCAGTACTTCGCGCGACGTGGAAAGATTGCTGAAAGAGCTTGAAGCAAAAGATGTTAACGGAGTGATTATAGATTTACGTAACGACGGCGGCGGTTCGCTTGCCGAAGCCATTAAAGTGACCGGACTCTTTATCGAAAAAGGTCCTGTTGTTCAGGTAAGGAACACCGACGGCACAATTGATGTTGACAGGGACGACGATCCTAAGATTATTTACGACGGTCCGCTTGCGGTTTTAGTTAACCGTTACAGTGCTTCGGCTTCCGAGATTTTTGCGGGCGCTATTCAGAATTACGGAAGAGGTGTTATAATCGGCGAGAACACTTACGGAAAGGGAACGGTTCAGAACATGATTGACCTTAACCGTATAACTTCAGCCAAAGGTTTTAAATTCGGACAGGTGAAATTGACCATAGCAAAGTTTTACCGGATTGACGGAAGCAGCACTCAAAGAGTCGGTGTTGTTCCCGATATACAGTTTCCTTCTCCCGTCGATCCGGAAGAGTTCGGCGAAAGCAGCGAACCGAGCGCGCTTCCATGGGATCAGATTTCTTCGACAAGCTATAAACGCTTTTACGATCTTTCGCCTATAATTCCTAAGCTTCAGAAGCTTTCGGAAAAAAGGCAGCTTACCGATCCTGAGTTCGATTATATTCGTGAAGACATAGAAGAGTATAAAAAGGCGAAGGAAAAAATTTACGTTTCGCTTAACGAAGAGGTTCGCAGAAAAGAAAAGGAAGAGCGCGAACGAAAGCGGTTCGAACGGGAAAATGAGAGAAGAAAAGAGAAGGGATTGGAACTGTTGAAAGAAGGCGAGACTCCACCCGAAGATGAAGAAGAGAAGGTTGATCCTTTCCTGATGGAGAGTGCACGAATTGTTGCCGATCTTTCGTCGTTTACAATCGGGTAACTATTCCATTATAACTTGCTGAAGTTTATCTAATGCAACCGGATACATGGTTTCTTTGTAAGGAAAATCCAGGTCGCTGTGCATTACATAAACTACTGGTCTGTATAACGGCTGCGAGTATCTTACAAACTCTTCCATAAGTTCCGGAATATCTTTATCGATAAGATATTCCGGAATCGATCTTACTAAATGAGTTTTAATATTTTGTTCCGGGTCACTTTCTGACCATTCCCAGTTGATATCGAACAAGTAGATATTAAGCAAACTCTTCGAATGATCCATCAAGGTGAAATATCCTTTGCCCCTGTAGTTTTTTTCAATATTTAATCCGGTAACTTCAATATTATCTTTAACAAAGTCTCTCACTATCAATCCTTCTTCCATAACATGTCTGTTTAGCTTCAACGCCCATTCAACAAAATCCAAGAGTAAATTTAGCTGGCTGCTGATGTGTTGTGCTTTTTCCATCACAACATACCGGCTGCTTAATACTTTCGACTTGAACTTTCTTTCGAGCCACCACTTCGATTCCAGGTTTTCGTTTAATATTTCCTGAAGCTTCAAATCAAGTTTAATTGCATCGGCAAGCGAGGGATACAATTTGTTCTTTCGGAAGTTTGTTTCCCAATCCTTTATCTTGCTTAAAAAGGTATATTGATTCAATTCCCAATCGGAATTACAGGAGGTTAACTTTTTTACATCTAGGTCTGTCATTTTTATCCGCAAAATTTTATTACTGTTTTTGACTAATCTATATTCCAAAAGCTTGCCAAAACTGTCACTCATTGTGTGCCGCCTGCTATTATTAAATTGATACATTTTTATGCAATTTTTTCCTGTTAAAATGTTAATCGTGTGTAATTCTAACTTGAATTGAAGAAATTGTGTGAACAGGCAGTAAAATGAAAACAGTAAATTTTTATTGGATAAGAAAAAAGGGAACGGAAAAAACTACCGTTCCCTTTAATATTAGTATTTTAGACGCAAGCGTTTCTACCGGACAAACGGCTTGAGCTTGCGATCAATTTAATATAGCGCTGCTTGAAAGCCGTACTACATTTATCAGATATCGAACTTTATCCCTTGTGCAAGCGGTAAATCTGTTCCGAAGTTAATCGTGTTTGTTTGCCTGCGCATATAAGCTTTCCATGCATCGGAACCCGATTCGCGTCCACCGCCTGTTTCTTTCTCACCGCCGAACGCTCCGCCAATCTCTGCACCCGATGTGCCTATATTCACGTTTGCAATACCGCAATCGGAGCCGTTAACCGATAAGAACCTTTCGGCTTCTCTTAAATTGTTTGTGAAGATAGCGGATGATAATCCCTGCACAACGCCGTTCTGTAATGCAATAGCGTTATCGACATCACCTTTATACTTAATAAGGTAGAGGATAGGTGCGAACGTTTCTTCCTGCACAATCGGATAATGATTTTCCGCTTCCACAAGTGCGGGCACAACGTAACAGCCGGACTCATAACCTCTTCCCGAAAGAACCTTACCACCGTAGATTACTTTTCCGCCTTCTTTCTTCACTTCCTTCAAAGCGGCTTTGAATGTTTCTACTGCAGCTTTATCTATTAGCGGACCGACATGATTTTTTACGTTAAGCGGATTTCCGATACGCAAACTTCTGTACGCGTTGAGCAGCGACTTTTTAACTTTATCGTAAACCGATTCGTGAATAATCAATCTTCTTGTTGTTGTGCATCGCTGTCCTGCCGTACCGACTGCACCGAATACAATTGCGGGGATTGCAAGTTTGAGATCTGCATCGGGAGTAATGATAATTGCATTGTTGCCGCCGAGTTCAAGTATGGTTCTGCCGAAACGTTTTGCAACAACTTCCGCAGCGTGTCTTCCAACATGGGTTGAACCGGTAACAGAAATAAGCGGAATTCTTTTATCGTTAAGAATTTTTTCACCAATGGTTGAACCGCGACCGATAACGAGATTAAAAATACCTTCGGGCAGCTTGTTCTCTTTTAACACTTCCGAAATAATATTTTGTGTGGCAATTGCCGAGAGCGGAACTTTTGATGACGGCTTCCAGATATTCACATCACCACAGACTGCCGCAAGCATTGCATTCCAAGAGTATACTGCAACCGGAAAGTTGAACGCTGAAATTGTTGTTACAATTCCAAGCGGATGATACTGGTCGTACATTCTGTGCATCGGGCGCTCGGACTGCATTGTGA
>JAJRSV010000333.1 GCA_024278655.1 Bacteroidota bacterium
AATTTCAATTACTAAATTCCAAACTATTTTTGAACATTGTTATTTTGAATTTGGATATTATTTGAATTTTGGGATTTGTTATTTGTTATTTTCTGCCAAATCATAACAGGATATTAATTATGAGTTACTAATGCTTATTTTACCCGGTATGACGCAGCGTACAATCATTAAAATTACATAATAATAAGGTTTGACTTATCCACTAAAATAAGCTAATTTTAGCCACAGAAGATTATTGAACTGCTAAATAACTTCACACTAACAGGGACTTTATCATTTAATTTTCGGAGGAAAAATGATTAAACTAAATCATCTGGACTATTACAGACTACCATGGAATCTGACCGATAACTCCATCTCCTGGCTTGAACCGACATCGAAGTGTAACTTGTACTGCGAGGGTTGTTACCGCCTGAACGAAAAGGACGGGCACAAATCGTTAGAGCAGGTAAAAGAAGAATTAGACATTTTTCAGAAATTCAGAAAATCCGATGGCGTTTCGATTGCAGGAGGCGATCCTCTTACTCATCCCGACGTTATAGAAATTGTTAGAGAAGTTAAAAGGCGCGGCATAAAACCTATTATCAACACAAACGGATTGGCTCTAACAAAAGAGTTACTAATCGAGCTGAAGAAAGCCGGAGTTTTCGGTTTTACATTCCATATCGACAGCAAGCAAGGAAGACCTCAATGGAAAGATAAAAACGAACTCGAACTAAACGAGTTACGCCAAAAGTATGCCGATATGTTAGCCGAAGTCGGCGGCATATCGTGTGCATTCAACTCAACCGTTTACGAAGATACGATGCAGTACATTCCCGGTATGGTAAAGTGGGCGCAGGAAAATATAGATAGAGTCCACGTAATGGTGTTCATACTTTACCGTGCAGTTAACAATAAAGAATTCGATTACTTCGTCGGTCCGCAAAAGATTGATATGGGCAGTCTGGTTTATAACGAAGATCCTCCGTCAA
This sequence comes from Bacteroidota bacterium, assembly GCA_024278655.1. Taxonomy (GTDB): domain Bacteria; phylum Bacteroidota; class Ignavibacteria; order Ignavibacteriales; family Ignavibacteriaceae; genus BMS3ABIN03. The sequence continues at coordinate 975 of JAJRSV010000333.1, forward strand.
GAGCCGACATTAAAGCGGAAGAAATTGTAGAGATATTACGCAAAGAAGATCCTAACTTCGACCCGTGCGCATACCTTAACGGTTCCGAAAAGCCGGATTCGTTCAAGTGGCTGTTAACGGGCAGATTAGGAAACAAGAAAAAGATTTACGGCTACGTTGGTAAAAAAGGAATAGAAGCCGTTCAAACATTCTATCATTTATTGAATGATACTTACCTTGCCTATGCACCCCCGAAAGATACACGCAAGGGAAGGTTAATGCTGTTGATGGGATTGTTCGATAAGAAGATAAGAAAAACATTCTTTAATTATTTCAAGAACCCGTTGAATATTTTCAGAAGGTTGTACTATCAATCGATAATGATTATTCAACCGGTTGATATTTTGAAAGACGGTAAGATGAACATGTGCGACGGATGCCCGGATATTACCGTATGGAACGGCGAGCTTGTCTGGTCGTGCCGTATGGAAGAACAGGTTGCATTCGGCAGGAATGTTCAGACTCTGCCAAAAAACAGAATTATGAATTAACTATTTTTTAGTTGATTCCCTACACAAAAAGTCAGGTTAGCGCCTGACTTTTTTTATGCCGTAGATCTAACATTTGTAAATGCTGAATTTATTTCAGCATCTCAGCACAATTGGTGTAAGACCCTGAAACAAGCTTGCCTGCTGCAAGCAGGTTCATTATTGCTTTTCAGGTTGCTTAACAGACTTTTTTTATGTTGTATTATGATACTAATCTCACTTCGATATGTATCATTGTGATAAGCATAAATGCTAAAAGCTTCTAAAATCGAATTAAATCTCATTTTAAAGCTGGCACTTCAGTTGCCATAGTAAACATTGCTAATATTAAACTTTTTCAAATAATTACTGTTAATACTATGGTAAGTGGCGCAATAATAATGGGATTTGTTACTCTAATGGTATTCTGGCTTATAAGCATCAAAGAATACTAAAGGGGTTAGAGTATTCATTCTTCTTACATTTCCCATCCAATTAAAATCAAAAATCCATCTCAGTACGCTTTAGCGGCAATCTCTTTTTATTATCTTTTATGCAAACTTTATTTAATTTAACATTAATGATTTTTTCGGAAGAGACATACCGTTTTATGTACGCCGCTTTGCAGGAAGCGGAAAAGGCATTAGAGGAAAACGAGGTTCCCGTAGGTGCCGTTGTTGTAAAGGATAATAGAATTGTGGGCAGAGGTTACAACCAGGTGGAAAGATTAAAAGATGCCACTGCTCATGCCGAAATGATTGCAATAACCGCAGCAGCAAACCATCTTGGTAACTGGCGGCTTGATGACTGCAGTATTTATGTAACTTTGGAACCATGCATAATGTGCACCGGTGCAATGCTTTCTTCGAGAATAAAAGATTTATACTTTGCGGCTTTCGATCCGAAGTTTGGTGCATGCGGAAGTTTGTACAATCTTGCAAGCGAAGGAAAAACAAATCACGTTATAAAAGTGTATTCCGGAATTTATTCCGAGGAAAGCCAAGCCCTGCTTAAAAAGTTTTTCGATTCGGTTCGTGAAAAAAATTATAAAAAGAATTAGTTTAATTTGATAACTTTCTTGATAGTCATACCCAATAGTAATAATTTTCGATAAACAATTTTGGAAAATATATGCGAATTATTCTTTTCGGAGCCCCTGGTGTGGGGAAAGGTACACAGGCAAAAATCCTTTCATCAAAACTTAACATTCCACATATCTCAACCGGAGATATTTTAAGGCAGGCAGTTGCCGATAAAACCGAGTTGGGGTTAAAAGCGCAGGAAATAATGAACCGGGGCGATCTGGTTCCCGACGATATAATGATCGGAATAATAAAAGAAAGATTATCGAAGCCGGATTGTAAAAACGGATTTATACTCGACGGTTTCCCGAGAACCGAAGTTCAGGCGCAGGCGTTGGATAATTTACTTAAAGAGCTTAACGCAGATAATATTGCCGTAATAAATATTACCGCTAACGACGAGGAAATTGTAAGAAGAATTAATCGCAGACGCGCATGTAAAGTATGCGGTAAAATTTTTACTCTTGATGAGATTGAAGGAAAAGATAAATGCCCGAACTGCGGCGCGGAAAACAGTTTCTATTTACGCGACGATGACAGAGAAGAAGTAATCAAAAAACGTTTGAGAATATTTCACAAGAGTACTGAACCGGTTCTGAATTACTATAAAGGTAAAAGAAAAGTTATTACGGTAAACGGTATCGGGTCGGTTGAAGAAGTAAACGAAAAGATATTACAAGCTTTGAACAGCGATTAAACTTTACTGGCATCTTTAGGTTTTATAACGGCTTTAAATGCTCTTCCGTCTTCAAGTTTTATTATACGGGCATTTATACGTTTTACTATCTCGTAATTATGAGTAGCCACAAGCACAGCCGTTCCCCTCTTATTAATTTTCATTAAAATATTCAAAATCTCATTCGATGTATCCGGATCGAGGTTGCCGGTCGGTTCATCGGCTAAAATTAAAACCGGGTCGTTAAGTAAAGCCCTTGCAATTGCAATACGCTGCTGCTCGCCGCCCGAAAGCTCGTCGGGCATATTAAGCCGCTTGTGCGAAAGCCCTACTTCGGTTAATGCATCGTTTATTTTCTGCTTAATTCTTTTACGGGGAGTGTTTGTTACTTCGAGAACAAATGCGAGATTTTCATAAATGTTCCTATCCTGCAGGAGTTTAAAGTCCTGGAAGATAACGCCTATCTTTCTTCTTAAATACGGAAGCTCACGCGGCTTGATAGTATTCGAATCGTAACCGTTAACGCGTACCGTTCCCGATGTGGGAAAGATATTCATGTAAATTAATTGCAGCAGTGTGCTCTTCCCTACTCCGCTCTTCCCTATCAGGAATGCGAACTCACCCTCTTTAACTTCAAGGTTCAAATTTGTAAAAACCGTTTGGTTCGGGTATTTAAATTCTACGTTATGAAAACTTAACATTTGCTCTTTTTTTCTTTACTATAAATTGAACTCTGTCAGAGTTGGCATTACCGTTATCGAATGTAAAAGTTTCGAGGCACTCAACAACGTATAAACCGGCTTTATCAATTAAATCGAAATACGTATCGAATTTATAAATTTTTTCTCTGTGAATTTCATAGAAAACATTACCGTCTTTATCAACAACTTCAAAAACGTTCTTGTGAATTCTTGTTGCTTTATTATACTTGCTTCTTCTTATATACTTGTAGCCGCCGAAAGTACCTTCGGTAACATACGCTTTTTCGAAATCCAAACTATTCTTTTCCAGACTCGCATCAAAAGTAAAAATACCGTTATCGCTCAAAACTCTTTTAACTTCCGAAAATAAATTTAACAATTTTCTTTTACTTAAAAGATAATTCACGCTGTCGAAAGTGGAATAAATAAGTTCGAAATTATTTCCGAAAGGCAGTGAAGTCATATCGCAGCAAACTTTTTTGAGTTTAACATTCTTGTTATAATTGAGCATTGTAAAGGAATGGTCGGTTACAATAAGATGCGGAAAAGTTTTTATAATTTCGGAAGCAAGTTTGCAGTTTCCGGCGGCAAGTTCCAACACCTGAGCATTTTTAGAATCAACATATTCTTCAGCGATATCCACTATATACTTTGCCCAGTTAGCATAATCGACTTCGTTCATCAACTCTTCGTAAATAAAAGCGACTGTATCGTATGCTTTAGCTTTTTTTCTGTTCAAAATGTTTTTTCCGGTTTTTAACTATCTTTAGTGCGTAGTTAAAGGCGTGAACCATACTCGATTCGTCTGCTTTATTTTTACCGGCAATATCAAAAGCCGTTCCGTGATCCGGTGAGGTTCGCACAACCGGAAGTCCTGCAGTAAAGTTAACACCGCCGCCAAAGTTTATCAGCTTAAACGGAATTAATACCTGATCGTGATACATTCCGATAACGCAATCATAATTCTTGTAAACTTTGTTGCCCCAGAATGCATCCGGAGAAAACGGTCCTTCCAAATTAATTCTCGAAGCGAGTTTTTTGATAAGGGGTGAAATCACTTTTATTTCCTCATCACCGATTAAACCGTCTTCGCCAGCATGTGGATTTAATCCGAGCACGGCAATTTTCGTATTATTGTACCCTAAATCAGCAGTTAAAGTATTATAAACAAGATTAATAACATTAGTTAACTTATTTGATTTAATAAGGTTCG
>JAJRSV010000334.1 GCA_024278655.1 Bacteroidota bacterium
GGCGGCAAACCGGTATACATATATGTATTGTAAGGTGAATCAATTTCAAGGTCTTTATTTAAAACGCGCCGCCATTCACCGGGAATTAAGTATTGAATAGTCGGATCTGCCTGAAGTTTCATTCCTCTGTTTAATCTGTTGTGATACACACCGGCAATCCTCGGCATCTCTTCGGGATTGTTCGTTTCTCCTTCCACAATCGAAGCCAAAGTTAAAACTTCATGAATTGTCATTCCCAATTCTTTTGCTCTTTGCTTTAAGCTGTCAACAAAAAATTCCCTGAACCCTTCATAAAAAATTGTAAGTGCTTCTTCGGGCGGACTGTGTTCGTAAATATAATATGATTGCGGAAGCAGATAACCTTGCAAAGAGTTTTCATTCAAACCAAGCGAATGAATAAACGTAGTATCGTATGCCTTTTGCACAAATGCCGCAGAGTCGATTGAAACATCGTACTTCAGCTTAGATGCAATCCATTCGATTGTCTGTCCGTTTTTAATTGTAACCTTTCTTCCGAAATCACACTTGCCGTTTATAAACAAATCGAGTAAATCGAGATAGCTCAATCCATTAGGTATATAAAAGCGAGCGGCACGTATCCGTTTTTCGGCGCCGTAAATAAACGCCGCAATCCTGAAGTTTGCTTTGCTCGGAATTATTCCTTTTTGATAAAGCCGGTCGACTACGCTTGAGAAAGGTTCGTTCTTTCTTATATCGAACTGAACCGGTGAAGTGCCCTGGTAATAATTAGGTGTAAAAAATATATAAATGAGTACAAACAGAAATGCGATGAAAAAGGAAAGAATAAGAGAGCTTTCGGTTCTGTTTAATAAATCTTTGAATCGTAATTTCATAATTCGGTGGAGGGAATTATTTCCTTTCTCGTTCCCGTTTTTGAATTGCCCTCATCTCGTCGATTATTCTTTCGTAAATTCGCATCAGGGCGGAAGGACTTAAAGTAGCATCCGCATACTGCATCACTTTTTTGATTATCTCTTTTTCACGCTGCGGAGTATAATTCGGAAGCCCGAGGTGTTTTTTAATCTTACCGATAAGCGCAGATTTTTTAGCACGCTCTTTCAAAAGTTCTGCTATCTCTTTATCGAGTTCATCAACTTCCGAGCGGAGCATTTCCAACAGTTCACGGCTTTCCGCTTCGGTTAATTCGTCGATGTTAAGTTCGGTTAAATGTTGTGTTTCGTTCATAACTTTAAAATTACAAAAAATATTGGGAATTATCCTGCTTGAAATTGATCAGGTGAAAGAGACGGATACGGTTTTGCCGTCAACGTGTGCGAAACACCCGCATCGAACAGCGTTTTGCCTCTTAATGCAATCATCGCGGCATTATCTCCGCAAAACTCCAGGTCGGGAATTACTATTTTCAACTTAAACTTTTCTGCAAGCGAAGTCATTTTATTCCGAAGCTCGGCATTTGCCGCAACGCCGCCTACTAACGATAATGATTTAACATCGAATTTATGAAGCGCCTTATCAACATTATTAATTAATGCGGTTACAACCGCCCGTTGAAATGAAGCCGCTATATCATCCCTTTCATTACCGGGAATATTATTCACATCATCGTAATTTTTCTGAATGTAACGGAGCACTGCTGTTTTCAATCCGCTGAAGGAAAAATCGTACTCATTCTTCAATCCGGCAATGGGAAAATCAATCTTGTTTTCATCCCCTCTTTTCGATGCTGCCTGAATTTGCGGTCCGCCCGGATAACCGTAGCCCAGCATCTTTGCAACTTTATCGAAAGCTTCGCCTGCGGCATCATCCACAGTTGTACCTAACTGCATAATCTCTGTAAAACTTTTAACATAAAGCAGAAGAGTATGACCGCCCGAAACAACAAGAACAAGAAAAGGAAATTCCGGTTTCTCTTCCATTAAAAAACCTGAGAAGATGTGCCCTTCGATATGGTTAACGGCAACGAAAGGTTTGCCGAGTGAAAACGATAATCCTTTTGCAAATGTAAACCCGACCAGCAGCGCACCGATTAAACCGGGACCTGCCGTAGCGGTTATTAAATCGATATCCTCTAATTTAATTTCCGATTGCTTTAGTGCATCTTCTACAAGCGGCTTTACAATTTGAAGATGAGCACGGCTCGATAGTTCGGGAACAACGCCGCCGTACTTCGAATGAAAATCCTGTGAAGAAATAAGATTAGCCATCAGTTTATCATCGGACAAAACGGCAACCGAAGTCTCATCGCACGAAGTTTCAATTCCTAAAACATTCATCTACTTAAACGTAAAAATATTTTTAACAATGTGTCCGGCTATTTTCGGATTCTCTTTTAATCTTCTGATTGAGTACGGATACCAATCCCTTCCGAAAGGCACGTAAATACGAATCTTGTAACCGTCGGCGTTTATTTTATCGCGTAAATCTTCGCGAACACCAAGCAGCATCTGGAATTCAAATTTATCGTTCGGAACGTTCAGCTCTTTTATTAAACGGTATGCTTCTTTAATTAAATATTCATCGTGAGTAGCTATACCAACGTAGTTGCCGTTTTTCAGCATCAGTTCCAACACTTTAACATAATTATCTCTTATTGCCTGCTTATCTTTGTAAGCAATGGAAGCCGGTTCATTATAAATGCCTTTACACAGGCGGTAGTTTGTGCCTAACTTATTCAAAAGTACCGCATCGTTGTATGTTCGTTTAAGGTACGCCTGAAGCACAATTCCTACGTTGCTGTAATCTTCAAATATTCTTTTATAAATTCTTATCGTTGCATCGGTGCAGGAAGAGTCTTCCATATCGATGCGAACAAAGTTATTAATTTCTTTAGCGCGCTTTACCAAATCGAGTATCTGCTCATAAGCAAAATCCTCGTCAATCTTCAAACCCATCTGCGTAGGTTTAATTGAGAGATTTGCATCGAGATTGTTTTCTACAATTGCATCGAACACTTCCATTGCCTTGTTCTTTGCTGCTAATGCTTCCTCTTTATTGGTTATCTCTTCACCGAGCACATCAATAGTAGCTAAAATACCTTTTGAGTTCAAATCTTTTACTACATTAACTGCCGATTGGAGGGTTTCGCCTGCAATGTATCTTCTGGAAAAGAAACGCACCATCGATTTGGGCATCAGTTCTACAAGAGAGACAAGAAGATTGTGAAAAATTTCCACTCAATACTCCCGCAATATTTGTTCAACATTTTTCCGGATTTTCATCTCTTTCAGCTTAACGATTTTAGTGTAAGCAGTAATAAATCGGCTTTTTTGTAAAGCTCTTCTTTACCGTTGTTGTTATAGAAAACAAAATCAGCCCGTTTTATTTTTTCTTCGTCGGGTATCTGATTCCGGTTCCTCTTTAAAAAATCTTCTTTGGTGAATTTATTTTCTTTTAAACTTCTTTCCAAACGGATATTCTCATCTGCTGTAATTAAAACAATATAATCGAACATTTCTTCTATATTCGCTTCGTACACTAAAGCGGTTTCGATAAAAATTATATGCTCATCTTTATAATTGTTTTGAATGATTTCACTGATTTTTTTTCTTACCCTGGGATGTAGTATAGAATTTATCTTTTGAAGTTTTTCCGGATCGGAAAAGACATTTTCGGCAAGATATTTTTTGTTGATTACTCCGCCTGCAAACGACTCTTCACCGAACTCTTTGATAATCTCTTTCCGTACGTCTTTGTCGTTTGCCAATATCTCTTTGGAAATATCGTCTGCATAAAGAACGGGATAACCTTTTTCCTTAAGATAATTTGTAAAGGTACTTTTCCCCGAACCGATACTTCCTGTTACAGCAACTTGTATTTTTTTCATTCGTATTATTTAAAATAAAAAAGGGGCACAAAGCCCCGTGAATTTATTTTGCGTAACTGATTTTTCTCACTTCCCTGATTACGGTAACCTTAATCTGTCCCGGATACTCCATTTCGTTTTCAATTTTCGCTGCAATATCTCTTGCAAGCTTATCGGCAACAAGGTCGTCAATCTTTTCATGTTCAACAACAACCCTAACTTCTCTTCCCGCCTGAATAGCGTAAGTTTTAGCAACGCCTTCAAACGACTTGGCAAGAGCTTCGAGATTCTCCAAACGTTTAACGTAACTTTCAAGCGGCTCTCTGCGTGCGCCCGGTCTTGCACCGCTTATTGCATCTGCGGCTTGTACTAAAGCTGCAATCGGGTGTTCCATCTCAATATCTTCGTGATGGGAACCTACAGCGTTAACAACTATCGGGTGCTCTTTATATCTTTTCGCTAAATCGTAACCGAGTAATGCGTGCGGACCTTCGACACTCTTATCCATCGTTTTACCAACGTCGTGCAATAGTCCCGCTCTTTTGGCAAGTGTTGTTTCCATTCCGAGTTCGGCAGCCATTATTCCGGTAAGGTATGCAACCTCAATACTGTGCTGCAGCAGGTTCTGCCCGAAGCTGGAACGGTATTTCATTTTTCCTATATGACGAACAAGCTCGTTGTGCATGTTATGAAGTCCGAGCCGCATTAGTGTGTTTTCGCCTTCCCGGACCATTTCCTCTTCAAGTTCCTGGCGGACTTTATCAACCACCTCTTCAATTCTTGCCGGATGAATTCTTCCGTCGGCAATTAATCTTTCGAGAGCAACACGAGCCACTTCCCTTCTGAACTGATCGAACGATGAAAGTATAACCGCTTCGGGTGTATCATCAACAATTACATCAACACCGGTGCATGATTCAAAAGCACGGATGTTCCTTCCTTCCTTACCGATGATTCTTCCTTTCATCTCATCGTTCTGAATCTGCACAACCGAAACGGTTGTTTCGATTGAATGATCGGCTGCGGTACGCTGGATTGACTGAACAATTATTTTCTGTGCTTCTTTTTTCGCATCGGCTTTTGCTTTATCGATAATCTCCTTTATCATCTGCGTGGAATCGCGCTGTGCTTCGCTAACCATATTTTCGATAAGCATATTCTTTGCTTCCTCGGCGGTTAAGCCGGAAATTTTTTCGAGTTTAACGTTCTGTTCCTTTTCAATCCGCTCAATACTTTGTGCTTTCTTTTCGAGGTTGGATTTTAGAACCTGGAGTTCTTTTTCCAGCCGCTTGTATTCACGTTCTTTTTGCAGAACGAGTTCAAGTTTCTTCTCGGTATTTTCTTCACGAATAGCAAGCTGCTTTTCGAGATTAATAAACTTCTGTCGTTTCTGGTTTACTTCGTTATCGAATTCAACTTTCTTCTTGTACCATTCATCTTTAACTTCAAGCAGTTTCTCCCTTTTAATATTCTTAGCTTCTTTTTCGGCATCAGCAATAAGCTGTTTCGCCTTTTCTTCAGCCGAACTCAAACTACTTTTACCGAATCTGGAATTAAGCACCCAACCCAAAAAGAAAAACACAATCATCGCGCCGATCAAAATCACAATTTGCATAATCGGATCCATTTTTACTCCAGTCTACATTTACAAAATTATGCCGATGCTGCCGCGAGATAAATAGGAAAAGCCCTATTTACACACAGTGGGAATACGCTCGCACGCTTTTTACTTCCACTGCTGTGCATACACACAAACTTCATACAAAAAGTATGAAGTGAGGCCTGTAATACACGCC
>JAJRSV010000335.1 GCA_024278655.1 Bacteroidota bacterium
AAGAATACGCCGATGTTTTAACCGGAAGATCGATGCTTGTTAAAAAAGCAAAGGTTGTTCCGATTGAATGTATTGTGCGCGGGTATATTTCCGGTTCCGGCTGGAAAGATTATCAGGCAACAGGCGCAATCTCGGGAATTAAACTTCCCGAAGGTCTCGTCGAATCGGAAAAGTTTCCCGAACCGATATTTACTCCTTCAACCAAGGCGGAAATCGGTGAGCACGATGAGAACATAAGCGCAGAGCAGGCATTAAAAATAACGGACGAAAAAACATTCAACACACTTAAAGAAAAGACGCTGGAAATTTATAAAAAAGCATCCGACTATGCATTGGAGCGCGGTATAATCATCGCCGATACTAAAATGGAATTCGGTTATTACAACGATGAAATAATTCTTGTCGATGAGCTGCTTACTCCCGATTCATCGCGGTTCTGGCCTTTGGATAAGTATGAAAAGGGAAGAGGGCAGGAAAGTTACGATAAGCAGTTTGTGCGCGATTATCTGCTTTCGATAAACTTTAACAAGCAGCCGCCTCCGCCTGTTTTACCCGATGAAATAATAGAAAAGACAAGCGAAAAGTATTTAGATATTTATAAAAAACTAACGGGTGAATCGATTATATAAATGCAGCCGCTGAAAATTAAATTGAACGGTCAAAAGAGTTTGTATATAAAATGGGATGACGGAAGTGAATCCGAAATTGCATTGAAAAGATTACGTGAGTTGTGTCCCTGTGCAACCTGCATTGCCGAAAGAGAAAACAGAAGCAAAACGTATATTCCGTTAATGTTGAGCAATCAGGTAGAAATTGCAAACATTGAGCAGGTAGGCACCTATGCAATACAATTAACATGGAAAGACGGACACAATACCGGAATATACGAGTACCCGTTTCTAAAAAATCTTGCAGAAGAAAAAACTTAAGTAGATGACTTTACCTAATCAGTTAACAATACTCCGGATAGTATTAACACCGGTTTTCCTGATACTATTCCTTTCCGATGATCCGACGTATAAACAAATTTCGCTTTTTGTTTTTATCGTTGCGGCTCTGTCGGATTGGTACGACGGCTGGCTTGCGCGCAAGTTTAATTACATTACCGATTGGGGAAAGTTTATGGACCCGCTTGCCGATAAAATTCTTACTTCAACTGCGTTTATCGGTTTTGCGGTTATCGGATTGCTTGAATGGTGGATGGTTATAATTATTGTTTTCCGCGATATTACAATTACACTTTTAAGAGCTTATGCCGATAAAAAAGGTTATGTTTTTTCGACAAGCATTTATGCAAAGTGGAAAACTTTCCTGCAGATGGTATTTCTTTACTACCTGCTTTTTATTTACATCGGAAGCATCACTCCCGGGCTCAATCAAAAATTCGGTTCCATATTCCGGATTTTACTCGACCATACTTTAATTTATGTTGTAATGCTTTTCATCACTATAATTACGGTTCATACGGGAGTAAACTATTTCAGGAAAAACAAAGCTGTTATTAAAAAGTTGTTATCCGGATGAAATTAAATTTTATAGAAAAATTACTCGGCTCCGGATTTTACACCGGCTACATTCCGGTGGCATCCGGCACTTTCGGAACTCTGGCAGCACTTGCAATTTATTTGATACCCGGTTTCGAAAACACATACGTAATTATTCCCGCAATAGTTTTGTTTTTCATTTACGGTGTTTATATAGGCGATAAGTTCGAAGCTCTTTACGGCAAAGACCCTTCGGAATGCACAATTGACGAAGTTGTTGGGACCTGGATTGCGTATTTGTACTTACCGAAAACAATAGGAATAATAATCATTACATTTTTCCTCTGGCGCGCACTGGATATTATCAAGCCGCCTCCTGCAAGAAACCTCGAAAGTATGAAAGGCGGATTCGGTATAATGATAGATGATGTTGTATCTGCATTTTATGCTCTCATCATTATGCAAGTTGTAGTATATTTCTTTGGTGAATTTTAAACTCTTTTTACGGAATAAAAATGAATGCTTACATAATATCAATCGGTGACGAACTGTTAATAGGGCAGACAGTAAACACAAATGCCTCTTTTATTGCCGAAAAGCTTTCCGACATTAATATAACCGTTACAAAAATTACCACTGTAGCCGACGATGAAGAGGCAATTTTAAATGAGTTTAAAACCGCGCTCGATACTTCCGATTTGGTTATTGTTACCGGCGGTTTGGGACCCACACACGACGACATTACGCGAACCTGCGTTGTTAAATATTTCGATACTAAACTGGTCGAGAGTAAGGAAGTGTTGGACGATATCGAAACGATGTTTGCCAAGAGAAACCGTGAGCTTACAGGCATCAATAAAGCGCAGGCGTTGGTTCCCGAAATTGCTACACCAATCAGGAATAAGATTGGAACTGCTCCCGGAATATGGATAGAAAAAGACAACAAAATTTTTATTGTAATGCCCGGTGTTCCTGCCGAAATGAAAAGTATGATGAAAGATTTTGTAATACCCAACCTTGAGGAAAAAACAAAGGAAGCCGGTAAGGTAATTAAAAAGTCCATACTTCAAACAACCGGAATTGCAGAATCATCGTTATTTGAAAAGTTAGGTGATTTGGATGAGCTGCTCGGCGAAGCTAAATTAGCTTTTCTTCCTACTATATTGGGTGTTAAGTTAAGAATTACTGTTGAGGACACGGATGAAGAAAATGCAAAAAACCGGCTGGTGGAAATAGAACAAAAAATAAGATCGAAAGCGGGACGATATATTTTCGGCAAGGGCGATGAAACTTTAGAGGAAGTTGTTGGTCGTTTGTTAAAAGAAAGAGAAATGAAAATAGCAACCGCCGAATCTTGCACCGGCGGATTGATTGCACACACCCTAACCAATATAAGCGGCAGCAGTGCGTATTTTGAAAGGGGAATTGTAAGCTACAGTAATGCAGCCAAGGTAGAAATTTTAAGAGTAAACGAAGATACTATTGCTGAACACGGTGCTGTTAGTCCGGAAGTTGCAATGCAAATGGCTGAAGGTGTTAAATCTACGAGCGGTGCCGATATAGGAATAGGTGTTACCGGAATTATGGGTCCTACCGGCGCAACAACCGATAAACCGGTCGGTTTGGTTTACATCGGTTACTGCGACGAAAAAGTTTGCACTGTAAGAAAATATATTTTCGGCAATGATAGATTATTGAATAAAATGCGCACAATGCAAGCCGCGCTGGATTTGGTAAGAAGACAACTGTTGGGAATCTCTTCCGATGATTAGACTCTTCGTTGCGCTTAAAATTCCTTTTGAAGTAAAGGAAACTCTTTTAAATACTTGTAAAGATTTATCAGGCAATCCGGAAAAATTCAGGTGGGAAACTCCCGGTAAAATCCACCTCACTCTTAAGTTTATCGGCGAAGTAGATGAAGATTTACTTGACCCCATCAAAGAAGAACTTGACTTTGTTGAAAATTATCATTCTTTTAATTGTTCGGTTACTAAATTTGATTTCTTCTTCCGCTTTAAGGAACCGAAAATTCTTTGGGCAGGACTTAAAACCGACGGCTCAATTTACGAACTTGTAAACGAGTTGAACAGCAAACTCGAAAAGTTTTCTATTCCGGTAGAAAAAAGAAAATTTAAACCGCATTTAACAATGTTAAGAATTAAAAAACATCCCGGCGAAAAATTTATACAGGATTTCAGGAATTACAGATTCGATGATTTTACTTTTACATCGAACGAAGTTGCTTTAATTCAAAGCCAGTTGCTTCCAACCGGGGCTAAATACACTGAAATTAAAAAATATAATTTAACCTGACGGAGGGTATATGCCTACAGAGAAAGAACAAAAAATTAAAATAATCGACGAAGCTATTGCCAGCATAGAGAAGACTTACGGCAAAGGTGCAATAATGAAACTCGGCGATGGTATTGTTAACGATATCGAATCAATTCCAACAGGTGCGCTTTCGTTGGATCATGCATTGGGTATCGGCGGAATTCCGAGAGGCAGGGTAACCGAAATTTACGGACCCGAATCGAGTGGAAAGACAACACTCTGTTTGCACATAATTGCCGAAGCACAAAAGATAGGCGGTCTCGCCGCTTTTATCGATGCAGAGCATGCTTTGGATGTTAATTATGCAAAACGTTTGGGCGTTGATACTGCAAACCTGTTAATTTCGCAGCCGGACTTCGGAGAGCAGGCGCTTGAAATTACCGATACGCTTGTACGCAGCAACGCAATCGATGTGATTGTTATCGATTCGGTTGCGGCACTCGTACCGCGTTCCGAAATTGAAGGAGAGATGGGCGATGCAACTATGGCTGTGCAGGCACGACTTATGTCGCAGGCATTGCGAAAACTCACAGGCGCAATCTCAAAATCCAAAACCGCGGTAATATTCATCAACCAGCTTCGCAGTAAAATCGGTGTGATGTTCGGAAATCCCG
>JAJRSV010000336.1 GCA_024278655.1 Bacteroidota bacterium
CGAAAGATTACGGAAGGATATACCGGAAACCGCTTACTGTTGTTTACAAAATACTGGAGAAGGATTTTAACTGTAAACCTTCATTCGAAATAGAAAACAACAACAATTTTACAAAATCTATTAAAACCGAAATTGAAATTGATTAACAATAAAAAGAATTAGCAAAATGGATTTACTAAATAATTTTTTGTTCGTCGCATTACCTTACGTGGCATTAACAGTGTTTCTCGTCGGAACCATTTACCGTTACAGAGGAACAAAGTTTAAATTCTCTTCGCTCTCCTCTGAATTTTTAGAAGGAAGGAAATTATTCTGGGGTTCGGTTCCCTTCCATTGGGGTATAATTGTTCTGTTCTTCGGTCACCTGATTGCTTTTCTTTTTCCCTCTGAAGTTCTCGCCTGGAACAGCAAACCCGTAAGATTATTAATACTGGAATTTACCGGTTTCATTTTCGGAATAAGTGCATTTGTGGGAATGATAAACCTGATGAGACGCCGCACTTCGAACAAAAGAATAAAAATGGTAACAAGCTGGATGGACCTGTTAATCGAAACGATAATTCTTGTTCAGATATTTCTCGGCTTATGGATTGCCTACGGTTACCGCTGGGGTTCGTCCTGGTTTGCAGCGGTATTATCACCGTATTTAGAATCGATTTTTACACTCAACCCACAAATAGGTGCGGTAGCCGCTTTACCGCTTGTTATCAAACTGCATATATCGCTTGCGTTTGTTATAGTGTTGTTAATTCCGTTTTCAAGGTTGGTGCATTTACTTGTACCGCCGTTAAGCTATTTGTGGCGTCCTTATCAAAAAGTAATATGGTATTGGAACAGGAGAAAAATAAGAAGCACAAGTTCAGTCTGGTCTGTAACCGATTCGAAAAACAATTAGATGTATGATGCGGTTTATTTGTAGAACTGTAGAGTAATCAATCTTATCAACAACAAATATTTTTAAGATTTATGGAAGAAACAGTTACAAAAAAAGCTCATAAAATTCTATTCTTTAATACGCTGGCATTTACAATCTGTTTTGCAGCATGGATGCTTAACGGCGTGCTGGTTACTTTTTTAGTTGATAATCAGGTTTTTAATTGGGGACCGGTTGAAATAGGTTGGTTGATGGGAATACCGGTTCTTACCGGTGCTTTGTTCAGGTTACCTGCCGGAATGTTAACCGATAAATTCGGTGGTAAACCTGTATTTGCAATCCTGCTTATGGTTTCCGCCATACCGATGTTCCTCCTTACGTACGCAAACAGTTTTTGGGGATTTGCTTTGGCAAGTTTCGGATTCGGTCTCACCGGTATAAGTTTCGCAATCGGAATTGCTTTTACTTCGGTTTGGTATCCTCAGCACTGGCAAGGCAGAGCGCTGGGAATTTTCGGAGCTGGTAATGCCGGTGCGGCAATAACTACATTATTCGCTCCGACCCTATTACAAAATTTAACCGATAACGGCGCCTATATCGATGGTTGGAGAACCTTGCCGGTTATTTACGCCGCTGCTTTATTCCTGATGGGTATCATCTTCCTCATCTTTACCGAAAACAAAAAACCGGCAGCATCGAATAAAACTATAATAGGATTACTCCAACCGTTAAAAGATATTAAAGTATGGAGGTTCGGACTTTATTATTTTCTTGTGTTCGGATGTTTCGTTGCATTCTCTCAATGGCTGGTTCCGTACTTCGTTAATGTTTATTACCTGCCGCTTGTAACTGCAGGTATATTCGCCGCATTGTTCAGTTTCCCCTCGGGTGTTATACGGGCTTTAGGCGGTTGGATGTCTGACCATTGGGGAGCAAGAAGGGTTATGTTCTGGGTACTTGCATCGTCGATTATAATTAGTTTTATGCTTACCATACCGAGGATGGAAGTTTATTCACCCGGAAGAGGAATTATGAGTAAAAGAACCGGCGAAGTTACGTTCGTATCCGATACGCTTATAAAAGTCGGCGATATTGCTTACCAGGTTATCTCTAAAACACACAAGGTTGAAATTACAGATGACCAGTTACTGGTTCTGCCCACAAAAGAAGTATGGCAGGAACCGGTTGTTAAAGTAGGCGACAAGGTTGTAAAAAAACAATTGTTAGCTAAAGGAGTTACAAGAATTTATTTTCAGGCAAACGTATGGATATTTGCAATACTTACCATTCTTATAGGAAGTATATGGGGAATAGGTAAAGCTGCGGTGTACAAATTAATTCCCGATAACTTTCCCGATGAAGTCGGTGTTGTCGGCGGAATGGTCGGGGTGTTGGGAGGGCTCGGAGGATTCGTCTCCCCCATTATCTTCGGCTATTTGCTGGAAGGCACCGGCTTATGGACAAGCAGCTGGATGTTTATGCTTTTCTTATCGGCACTTTGCCTGATGTGGCTGCACAGATCCACCGAGACACTTATGAAAGAAGAGGCACCTGATGTGCTTGAACATATCGATCTTTTAGCGAAGCATGAAGATGAAGATAAATAAATCATTCAAATAAACAGGTATTACCAATGCCAGATGTAAACATAAAAGAGTGGA